>NZ_JBBNLR010000020.1:0-49770 GCF_040092375.1 Collinsella sp. CLA-ER-H5 | reverse complement strand
GCTGCCCAAGGGCGCCGGGGCCAGGTTCGACCGGCTGACGGCGGCGGACTGCGCGCTGCTCATGTCGCAGGTGAACTCCGAGCCGAGGGGGGCGCTCGGGTTCCTGACGCCGGCGCGCGTGCTGCGGATGGCCCTCGGGGAGGACGCCTCCGCCCTCATGGACGCGTTCGGGATAGAGGAGCTGGCGCCCGGCGAGCTGGACCTCACGCCCGGCTGCATCGACAGGGCCAGGGCCGCGAGGGGCGAGGGGCCGCTGGCGGGATAGGCGGCGGGCCGGGACATGGGCCGGAGGGCCCGTTGCGCTGAGTCCGGAACGGCTGCGCGGCGGGCTGGCGGAGCATGCGGCGGCGGCATGGGGGCACCGGCCTCCATAGCCTCTCCACCTGCGGAAACGGTGCGACGGCCAGGTGCCGGGGGCTATTCCCGCGTTGCGCTAGCTGCGGAAACGCGGGGCCCGTTCAGGCTGTTGCGTTGAGATTGAAAATCAACCGATTAACAGCCATTAAATCTATCCCTTAAGGAACGCGGCTTGCTAGTGTTGTCTGGGCATTGATGGCTACGTGGTTCAAGAGACGGCGGCATTACCATCTGTTTTTACAAGTAAAGAGGTCCGTTTCCCTGGGTTGGGGAAACGGACCTCTTTTTGTCTCTTGGCTTGTGGATTGGCGAAGACAATAACCGCTGGCAGCTATTTTGGGTTCCTGAGGCGGCGTGTGGCCGTGGCGGTTATTCCGAGTCCTGCGGCGGCGACTGCTGCGAGTGCGATTGCGCTCGGCGCTGCATCGCCCGTGTTCGCGAGCTTGCCGGCGGTCGTATCTGCTTGCTTGCCGCTGCTCGTGTTCGCCTGCTTGGTGGAGCTCGATGGGGCGTCTTTGCCGGTTGCAGGTGAGGCAACGGGCGGTGTCGCCTCGGCGGGTTGCGTCGAGCCGGAGGGAGGCACTGTCTCGGTCGGTTTCGTTATCTCGGGCGAGGCGGCCTTGTCTGCCGCGGCCTTTGCCTCTTCGTATGCCTTGCAGGCGTCGTCATAGGCCGTTTGCGCTTTTTTCAAATTGTCGAGGAGCGCATCTCGCCAGGCTGTGAACCGGTCGATATCGGCTTTATATTTCTCTACAGCACGTTCACAGTCATTAACTCGTCTTTCCTCTCTTCTGAGGCGGTACTGGAACTCGCGGAGCTCCGTTTCGCAATAGTTTACGTGCGTTTTTGCCGATATGATCTCACTGTGCAACTGCTTTATTTGCTGTTTAGTAGTTTCGACAAACTCCTCGTAGCCGAGTGCTTCGAGTGTCTTAAGCATCTCATGTTTCTTCTCTAATTCTGCCTGGAGCTCGCTTACCCGGTTGATGGCCCCGTCGTATTTGGCTTGGGCAGCATCGACGTCCGCTTGCATGGTGGGAAGGAGTTCCCTCCCTTCGGCGGCTTGCGCCGCCATCTTTTCGCGGTACTCTTGAAAACGGGTAATGTCATCATTGAATCTCGCAATTTTCTCGGGACTTGCGGCGTTTTTTGCGGCCTCGAGGTTTTTGAGCGCTTCCTGCATGGCTGCATACGCTTTTTCTTTTGCGGCGGCCGCGTCTTCTGTCTGCGGGGCGCCCGAATTGCCGTTGGTGGCGCTCGTCTGCGAAACGGCCGCACCGGTGGGGGAACTGGTTTCTGCCGCGATCGCCGTTGCGGGGGCGATTCCCGCGACAAGTGCCGCGGAAAGGGCGATGCCCACAGTTGCTCGTCTTGCTCTTCTTGCGAGAATGTCGTTCATCTCGGCACCTCATTTCAAGGGTCGGCGACTAACTTGGTAGCACTAATGTAAATATACCATGCTAGTTGACCCGACACTGGCTGGGTGTGCGCGTGCCTTTCCGCTTCTTTGGAAACCGAATCCCATTAGAAATGACGAGTTGTTTACGCTTCTTTTGGGCTCACCGTACTATCATGATTCGAATTGAGTGTGAATGATGATAGGGAGCGCCTATACATGATTGAGCTGCTCAGGCGTTTTGGTGGCAAGTTTCGCCGCTATATGGTGATTGGCCCTGCGTGCAAGCTGATCGAAGTGATCTTTGACCTGCTTACACCGCTCGTGATTGCCCAGATGATCGATAAGGGTATTGGCGCACACGATGTCAGCGCCGTTATCCACTACGGCATGGTACTTGGCGCCATGGCTGTGATTGGCATCTCGTTTACGCTTGTCTGCCAAAAGATGGCGGCGCTGACATCGCAGGGCATGGGCACCGACATTCGCGGCGCGCTCTACAAGCACATCAACAAGCTGAGCTATGCCGAGCTCGACCGCTTTGGCACGCCGTCGCTCATCACGCGCATTACCAACGACGTTAACCAGGTCCAGCTCGCTGTGGCGCTGGGCGTGCGCATGCTCATCCGCTGGCCCTTTCTAGCGGTGGGCTCCATGTGCGCGGCCCTTGCCATCGACCTTAAGCTCGGCATCATCTTTTTGATCTGCACGCCCGCCATTGGCCTGGTGTTCTGGGTTGTCATGGCGCGCTGCATTCCGTACTACAAGCAGCTGCAGGCAAAGCTCGACCGCATCGCGCTTATCTGCCGCGAGGGCCTTTCGGGCGCCCGCGTGGTTCGCGCCTTCGTGCGCGAAGATCACGAGCGCGAGCGCTTTGCGCAGGCCGCCGACGACCAGGCCAATACTGCCATCGCGGTGGGCAAGCTCTCGTCGATTCTCAACCCCGTCACGTTTTTGGTGATGAACCTGGGCGTGTGCGCCATCCTGTGGGTGGGCGGCATCCAGGTCAGCGTGGGCGAGCTTACGCAGGGCCAGGTCATGGCGTTTGTGAACTACATGACGCAGACCCTGACCTCCATCGTGTACGTCGCCAACCTGGTCGTGGTCTTTACCAAGGCGAGCGCCAGCGCGTCGCGTATCAACGAGGTGCTCAATTGCGTGCCGGGCATCACCGACGAGGGCAACCAGCCGGTCGCGCTGCCCAAGCCGGGCAATGTCGCTTCAGTTCCCGCGCTGAGCTTGAGCCATGCGAGCTTCTCGTTTGGCGCTGGCGCGGCCAATGCTGTCAACGATGTGACGCTGGAACTCCCGCTGGGCAAGACGCTCGGCATTATCGGCGGTACGGGTAGCGGCAAGTCCACGCTCGTCTCGCTCATCCCGCGCCTGTACGATGCGAGCACCGGCAGCGTGAGCGTGATGGGCGCCGACGTGCGCACCTGGCCGCTCGACCAGCTGCGCCGTGTGGTCGCGACCGTTCCGCAGCGCGCATCGCTGGTGAGCGGCTCCATCCGCAGCAACCTGACCTGGCGCGATGAAGCTGCGACCGACGAGGAGCTCTGGGCGGCACTCGACATGGCGCAGGCCAGCGAGTTCGTGCGCAACAAGCCGCAGGGCTTAGACGCCCCGGTCGAGGCGGGCGGCAAGAACTTTAGCGGTGGCCAGCGTCAGCGCCTGACTATCGCGCGTGCCTTGGTTGGTTCGCCTCAGATATTGATCATGGATGACTCCGCGTCGGCGCTCGACTTTAAGACCGACGCGGCGCTTCGCCATGCCATTCGCGAGCGCAGCATGCGCGGTGCCGCCAAGGGCGGGCTGCCGCTGACCACGGTGATTGTGAGCCAGCGCGTCTCGACCGTGCGCGATGCCGACGTGATCTGCGTGCTCGACCACGGCTCGGTTGCCGGCCTGGGCACACATGACGAGCTCTATGCGACCTGTCAGCTCTATCGCGAGATTTGCCAGTCGCAGCTGCGCCGCGAGGAGCTTGAGGGCCAGCGGGGGAGCACAGCGCCCGCGCTCGCCCCAGGTGCCCCGACCGCCCCCGCATCCGTCTTCGCAAAGGAGGGCTGCTAAATGAATCCGTACACTTCCTCCGGTTCGGTCGCCACGATGACGGCCAACGTGTCCGGCAACGATAGCCTCAACGACCTGGGAGACGGTCCGCGCCAGCCCGGCGATCCCGAGCGCTATCCCGTGGGTGCGGTGACCCGCCGCCTGCTGGGCTATGTCCGTCCGCACCGCGTCTCGTTTGCGGCATCGTTTTTGAGTGCCGCCGTCTCGGTGATTCTGCAGCTCTACACGCCCATTCTCATTGGCGAGGGCATCGACCTTATCGTCGCCGCCGGGCAGGTGGACTTCGATGCGCTGCTGCCGCTCGTTACCAAGCTCGCGATTGTCGTCGTAGGTGCTGCGGCCTTCCAGTGGCTGCAGGGCTATTGCGTCAACCGCCTGTCTTACGAAACGGTGCGCGACATGCGCGTGGAGGCGAGCGATAAGCTCAGCCGTATGCCGCTCAGCTTTATCGACAGCCATGCCCACGGCGACCTTATGAGCCGCGTGGTCAACGACGTCGACCAGGTGGGCGACGGTCTGCTGCAGGGCTTCACGCAGCTCTTCACCGGTGCTATTACCATCGTGGGCACGCTCGCGTTTATGCTCTCCATCAACCTGACCATGACGCTCGTGGTGGTGCTCGTCACGCCGCTTTCCATTTTTGCAGCCGGTGCTATTGCCAAGCTCTCCAACAAGAGCTTTACGGCACAGCAGCGTATTCAAGGGCAGCTCGGTGGTCATATCGAGGAGTACGTAGGCGAGCAAAAGCTTGTCGACGCCTTTGCCTATGGCCCGAACGCCCAGCAGCGCTTCGATGCCCTCAATGCCGAGCTCTACACCGCGGGCGAGCGCGCGCAGTTTATGGGTTCGCTCTCCAACCCCGGTACGCGTTTTATCAATAACATCATCTATGCCGTTGTCGCTGTGATCGGCTGCGTGGGCGTGATCACGGGCGTGCCCGCGGCGCTTACGGTGGGCGGCGTGCAGATCTTCCTGTCCTATGCCAACCAGTACACCAAGCCGTTCAACGAGGTCACCAACGTCATTACGCAGATCCAGACCGCGTACGTCTCGGCGCGCCGCATGTTTGCGCTGCTCGATGCGCGCGAGCAGGAGCCCGACGCGCCAGATGCCGTGGAACTTGCCGCACCGCAGGACGAGGTCGCCCTTGAGCATGTGGACTTTAGCTACGTGCCCGACCGCAAGCTGCTTCAGGACATCTGCATCGAGGCTAAGCCCGGCATGCGCTTTGCCCTGGTCGGCCCCACGGGCTGCGGCAAGACGACGCTCATCAACCTGCTGCTGCGCTTTTACGATATCGATGCCGGACGCATCATGGTCGATGGCAGGTCTTCGCGTGACTACACGCGCGCAAGCCTTCGCCGTGCCTTTGGCATGGTGCTGCAGGACACTTGGCTGTTCGAGGGCACGGTGGCGGAAAACATCGCCTACGGCTGTCCCGACGCCACACGCGAGCAGGTTATCGAGGCTGCCAAGCGCGCGCACGCGCACAAGTTTATCGTGCAGTTGCCAGGCGGCTACGATACGGTCATCGGCGAGGACGGCGGCACGTTTAGCCAGGGCCAAAAACAGCTGCTGTGCATCGCGCGCGTCATGCTCACCGACCCGGCTATCTTGCTGCTGGACGAGGCGACCTCGAGTATCGATACCCGCACCGAGCTGCAGGTGCAGGCGGCATTCGACGAGCTCATGGCCGGTCGCACAAGCTTTGTCGTGGCGCACCGCCTGAGCACCGTCCGCAACGCCGACTGCATTCTGGTGATGCGCGACGGGCAGATTATCGAGCGCGGCACGCACGACGAGCTGCTAGCGGCAGGCGGCTTCTACGCCGAACTCTATCGCAGCCAGTTTGCCCAGTGAGCAAGCCCGTGGGGCAAATTAATCAATCGACAGACGGTGGTTTACATCTGTCACGTTAGTACTAAGATAGTCATCTAATAAATTGCATTAGTGGCTTTAGTTTTGGGGGATACGAGGCAACGTGACTATGACGTGCTCTTTGGTGGTTAACAGCAAGAGCGGTAATACCAGGATGGTTTCGGGCGCGATCAAGCGCGCTCTGCAGGCTGCGGGTGTTGAGTTTGTCCATGCCGCGGCGTTGAGCGACGATGCGGATGCAGATCAGGTTGCGCTCGAGGCGCAGGGCGCCTGCGCGGCCGACACGGTGCTCGTCGGTTTTTGGTGCGACAAGGGCGCGTGCACGCCTTCGGTCGCGGCGTTGCTCTCCGCCTTGCACGGTAAGCGCGTGTTCCTGTTTGGCACCTGCGGCTTTGGGGCCGACCAGAGCTACTATCAGCAGATTATCGACTGCGTAACTTCCAATTTGGCTGGGGATGCCGAGCTTGCGGGCTGGGCGATGTGCCAGGGCAAGATGGGTCCCGCCGTCAAGCAGCGCTACGAGGCCATGCTCGAGCAAGATCCCGAAAACGCTCGCTATAAGATGCTGCTCGACAACTGGGTTGCCGCGAAGGACCATCCCACCAAGGAAGATCTGGACAACATGGCTGCAGCCGCCAAGAAGGCCGTGCTGGGGGAGTAGCTCCCATCGCTGACGGCGGTCGGTCCATCTTTCTAAATGAAACGTCCTCCCGGGCGTCGGGGCACGAAGTTCCCTGCTCTACAGTCCTGCGCAAGACGAAGGCCACATTAAGTGGCCTTCTTTGCGTGCGGAACTCGCGATGAACTTCGTGCCCCGCCGTCCGGGAGGACGCCTCTTTATTGATGGGAGGCCTGATAGGTCGATGGTTCCGTGCCCGGATGCGTCCAAAGTGGGACGGGCTTTCCGGATGGGCAGGCTTTCGAAAAATGCGTCCCGGAATTTGCCTTTGGAATGGGACGTAGTTTCCCGTTGAGGTGCTTTGCGGAAAGTGCATCCCACTCTGGGCGGTCGAAGTGGGACACACTTTCCCAAAGGCGCTCCAACGGGAAATTGCGTCCCATTATTCGGTCAAGAAACGGGATGCATTTTCCCAATGAGAGCAAAACCGGAAAATGCATCCCACAATCAGCCCTCAAAGTGGGACGCCGTTTCCCAATGAGGCTCAAGCGGAAAATGCATCCCGGAATTTGCGCTCAAAGTGGGATGCGGTTTCCGGTTGAGGGTCTAAGGGGAAAATGCGTCCCAGAATCGACGCTTGAAATGGGATGCAGTTTCCCGATGAGGCGCTCGACGGAAAATACATCCCAGAAATGGCCTTTGAGCTGGGATAAGATTTCCGCGGCATCTCGGATTCTCAAAAATGAGACACGCCGTTGGCGAAAATGAGACACGTGATATCGGGCATCGGATGTATCATTTGCAAAAATGAGTCCACTCCACTCGAATAAAGCGAGGTCCCTCATGTACGTTCCACACCCCCGTATCCGTAGGCTGTCGAAAATCCCGCTTGTTGGGACGGCGGCGCTTGCTGCGTTGATCGCCACGAGCGTCGCCTGCTTCACGGCCACGCCCCAGGTTGCCCAGGCGGCAGACGCGCCCGCAATCACCGATATGACCGAGCAGGATTATCAAGCCCTGGGTCTGGGCACGAGCGAGGACATTCCGGCCGATACCGTTGGCCCCTATTCCACTGATACCCCCACGACGTTTGCCACGCGCAGCGAGGTCTATATGGCAGCTAACGGTAGCCATGGCAATCGCTACACTCTGCGCGACAAGCTCGAGAACGTCGAGCGCGGTGACATTGGCGGCAGCAGCAAACTCACCGATGGCTATGGAAGTGTGTGGGGCGCCGCAAAGTTCTGGCAAAACGTCAACAACTTCGATACGAACAGCGATCTCCACAAGCATAGCGACTACGGTGGCGGCACCTGGTCGTACCTAAGCAACAATGAGTCCTCAACAGTACTCGCCAACGACAACAACGGTTTCTCGGGCATTCACGCCACGAGTGTTGAGTTCTGCAGCGACGCCAGCACGGGCAAAAAGAGCCGCGTTGCCGAGCTCCGTGCCTACGGCGACAGTTCCTCCACGACGATTGACGGCAAGTCATACGCCGGAAAGGTTGAGCTGGTCCTCTACTCGTTTAGCAACGGGCGTACGCGCACTCTCGACACACACCTGCCGGTGACGGTCAACACTAATATGATGTACGAAGGCCGTTTTAAGTACCTGGATGCCGGTTACCTGCAAGAGCACGACGCCGTCTTTGATGTCGAGGCGGGCGATGTCGATGGCGACGGCGTCGACGAGCTTTTTGTCTACGCGGGCTGCTATGTCGACGAGAACGGCGTGCGCAAGGCTGTAGTCGACATGTATGACTTGGAGGGCGGCAACTGGAAGCAAAGCGTCGTCAAGATCGATGCCGGTAACGCCGCGGACTACACCACGCACAACAAGGGCGGGAACGACTCCTGGACGCAGCTTCAGTCAGCTCCTGTCGTTTCGCTAGCGGCCGGCGACCTCGATCGCGATTTTTGCGATGACCTCGCCATCGTGGTCTCGGCACCCTACGGCAAGAAGAATATTGATAAGTCGACGCATTGCGAGCTGTTTTCGTGGGATGCATCCAAGGGTGCGCTCGTCCATGTCGATGCTCTGGGCGACGCGGGCGCAATCTCCCTCTCCGCGAACGGCAAGACCATGGTCGCTGCGAATGCGACGTTCGGCACGTTTGCCGCCTACGATGAAGAAGGAAAGAAGACGGGTGAAACCGTCACGGGCCTTATTCTTGCGGGCTATGACTGGCAACGCAGCGCTTTTGATTACGGCGCTTCTGACGGCAGCAAGGGGCTGTACGGCGCGCTGTACCGCTACGCGTATTTTGACTCGGAGTCTGGCGAGTTCAAGCTTTCCGATTGTAAGGAATACAGAGACGGGCTCCTCGCCTCCTATGGGCTGATGCATGTGCCCAACAGCGCATGGAAGGATAGCGCTCAGGATAAGCGCTATCCGTGCACCTTGGCGCCTATTGCCCTTGCCACTGCCAACCTTGACGGCCTGTCCGAGCAGCTGGCGGTTGACGAGGTGCTCGTGGGCGGCGATGTGTTCCGCGACTTTGCCTGCAACACGGCACAGAGCGGGGCTCAGGGCTTGGGGTCCATGGTCGGAACCATGAGCATGAGCGGTCAGCAATACAACAGCAGCAACAAGCATGACCACAAGGGTATAGAACAGGTGTGGATCAGCGACGTCAAGGCGGGCAGCGTCTCGGGTTCGGACCGCTATAACGAGAGCTTTATCGCCGTGGTGGGCAAGCACCGCGACGAGGACCTGCGCAAGAACGATGACTACTATTGGATGACCGCCTCGCATTTTTCGCTCGACGAGAACGGAAAGGTGCGCCGCGGCGAGGAGCAGGTGATTAGCGAGAGCAACCGTCGCGGCACTACCTACGGCACATTTATCTCGCTCGCGCTGCCCGATGTCGACAACGACAGCGTCAAGATCACGTACAAGGACCGCTACAAGGTCTATACCAACCCGCGCGTGCTTGCCGTGCTGCAGGATGCGCCCTATGTTGAGGATCTGGAGCAGGCATACGGCTATCTGGTGTTGGGCGGCACGTCATACGGAGAGGAAAAGGGCACGGGGACATCCCAGGGCTATACCATTGGCGCCGAGTTGGGCGTTGCCGTCGAGGTGCAGACCGGTCCGCCCCTGGTCGCGATGAATGCTTCAGTCGATTTTGCCGCCGAGGGATGCTATGACTACCGGAGCGAGCGCACGGTCAGCGCAAGCGTAAGCTATGAGTCGCATGCCGGCGAGGGTGACAAGGCCGTGCTCTACACGATTCCGATGGTCTATTACGAGTATGAGATCGAAAATGAGGAAACTGGTGGCAAGGGCGTGATGGCGGCGCCCGTGTCGCTCGGCGCGCAGACCTCGGTCGTTAATGTCGAGGCCTATGACCGCATTGCCAAACAGCACAATATGACGCCGCTCAGCTACTTTTTGACCAACCGGTCGGGAGAACCCGGAACCTATCAAACGACGCTCAACGGCGAGACTCCCGTTGGGGATTCCTTTGGCCTGGGCAAGCCTGGCGTAACGCGCGCCTACACGCACGATGGGTTTAACGGCGCCGCCGCGCAGTCGGGGGCGAGCATTGAGCAGACCATCGAAGTCGAGGAGGGCAAGGAGCAGGAGCTCGAGCTCGGCTTGACGCTGAACGGCAGCGTTGTCATGGGCGCGAAGCTCGCAAAGCACGAGTTGTTTGGCGGCCTGTGCTTTGGTGCCAACGCCGGCTTTACTACGGGTAACTCCTCGAGTGAATCGACCGAATACGGCGGCACCGTCGACAACCTGCCCGAGGCCGCGCAGGGCAAGTACGGTTTTGTGTGGCGTCTGGGCGTCAACGCGGTGGATGTCGACAAGTTCGAGGCAGACTCGGGCGACAAGCTCGGCACCAAGGACACCGACCAGTTCTGGATCGTGGGCTATGACGTTAAGGACGTCGAGATGCCCGACGCGCCGGCCGTGACGGGCTTTACGGCAAACGCCGTCGATTCGACCAGCGTTACGTTTAGCTGGGACGATGTACTCGCAAACAAGAGTGGCTTTAGCTACGGCGTGGGCATGCTGCAGAGCAATGCGGCGGATGCGGTCGTCAATAGCTGGAAGATTGCCGACAACACGCAGACCTCGCTCAAGTGGGATGGGCTGCAGCCCAATACGGAGTATCGATTCGCCATCGCCGCCGTTAAGAATGGATCCACGACCGAAACAGGTATTCGCTCGGCAATCATCACGGTCAAGACCATGCCCGATGGCATGACGATGACCGTGAGCGGACCTGCGGCGGATGCTGCGGAGGGGTCGGATCTTGGATACGACTCTTCGGTTGAGCGCGCGGCGGGAAGCCACCTGACGCTCTCGGCGATTGGCCATGTGAAGCAACTCGGTGCCGACGATAGCGAAACAGGGCTGGCGCCGACCTATATGTGGTACCGCAAGGGCCGCGGCGAGACAGAGTTTAAGCTCGTGGGTGCCGATGGCAACCTCGCGGCTGGAACGGCCTCAAAGCTCGAGATTGACCTGACCGCAGACGATGACGGTGCGCAGTATTACTGCCACGTGGGATACAACGACGTGGGCCTCGACACCGGCACGACGCTCGTGAATATCGAGGCCGAGGAGACGGCGCCCACAACGGTGAACGCCACCCCGATCCGCACGCGCCGCCTGTTCTCACAGGCAAGTGCGGGCGCCAAGAAGTTCCTGGACCATACGCTGGTAAACACCGCCGGCCCAACCGATTCCGAAGGCTCAAAGGACCCCGAGACTCCTGAGACCCCGACGAACCCGGACAAGCCCAAGTCCGACAACGGAGCTAAGACCGACACCAAGGTCAAGACTACGACCACAGCGAAGAACCTCGCAAACACCGGCGACCAAACATTCGCCCTAGTCGCCACCGCAACAGCAGCGGGAGCAACGCTCGTAGTGATAGCCCTCATCATGCTGATCAAGCGCCGCAAGACCCACTAGTAGCCAGTCGAACATATCGACAACCCAAAAACCCGGGTAGCCAAAAGACAGGCCACCCGGGTTTTCTGTTGAGTGGAGACTCCGCAAGCGGAAACTGCATCCCACAATTAGCGCCCGGAACGGGACACATTTTCCGTCAAGCCCTCATCCGGAAAATCCATCCCAGTTTGAGCGCCCAGACCGGGACGCACTTTCCCAAAGGGTCCTCAACGGGAAACTGCGTCCCATAATTAGGCCGAGAAATGGGATGAACTTTCCCAATGAGAGCCAACCGGAAACCACGTCCCAGAATCAGCCCCCAAAGTGGGACGCACTTTCCCAACGAGCCTCAACCGGAAAATACATCCCGGAATCCAGCTGAATAGTGGGACACACTTTCCCAATCGGGTCCCAAGCGGAAACTGCATCCCATTCCAGACAAGAATTCTGGGACACGGTTTCCGGATGCAAAAAAGGCCACATGACGTGGCCTTCAACTTATATATGTTCAGCAGGTGTCTCCATGACAAGCCGCGCTTCAACACCGAGGCGTCTGCCCGGCGACGCGGAATGTAAGGTTCATCGCGAGTTCCGCACGAGCCGGAGAGCACTTAATGTGCTCTCCGTGCGAGCAGGACTGTCCGAGCAGGGAACCTTACGTTCCGCGCCGCCGGGCAGACGAACCAGTTATGAGCGACCCGCTACTTGATCTTGGTCGTGCCCGGTGCCAGGTTGGGGTCGGTCTCGTTGGCCTCGGTCTGGAAGTGCTCGGTGTACACGTTCTTGCTGTCGCGGAACATCTCGTAGTACTGCATCTTGGCGTAATCCTCGCGTGCCTTGGTGGCAGCCGCTGCCTCGGCGTCGTCGCCGGTGACGTTGGAGGAGAGCGCCCAACGCAGGCTGGCGTCCTCGTAGCCCACGGAGTTGATGGCGGGCAACGACTCGCGAAGCGTCATGTGCGCTTTCTGGTAGTCGGAAAGCGGGGCGCCGATCAGCTGCATAAGCTGCGTGGACAGGTAGTTGGTGGACAGGTCGTCGACCTCGCTCGTCTGGTCGCAGCCGGCAACGTCGTAGTTGGCCCAGATGATGTAGTCGGTCTGCCACAGGCGCTCCTGATGCGTGGCGTCGTCCTCGCCGGTAAACCACTTGTCGTTGAACTTGGACGGGAAGAACGGCTGGTGGTCGCCCCAGAACACCACGACCACCTTACGGTCGAGCTTGCTCAGGGCGTTGAGGAAGTAGCGAAGCGCCTGGTCGGACTGCTCGATGCACGAGACATACTCGTCGACATCGGAGAGCGTGCCGTCCTCGACGGTCTTGGCGTCCAGGTCGGTCGTGTCGATATTCAGGTGCATCTGCTTGTCGACCGGCAGCAGACCCGTGTCGTAGCCCGAGTGGTTTTGCATGGTCACGTCGAAGATAAACTGCGGATCGGCGTTCTGGTCGAGCAGCTCAAGAATCTTGTCGTAGGTAGCCTGGTCGGTCACCATGCCGCGCAGGGTATCGGCGCCCTGGAAATCGTTGATGGACAGGAACTGGTCAAAACCAAAGTCCTTGTAGACGTTCTCGCGGTTCCAGTTGGTGGCGTGGTTGGGGTGCATAGCCGTGGTGGAATATCCGAGCGACTTGAACTGCTCTGCCAGGTTCCCGGTCGTTTCCATGTTGTAGATGGTGTAGGGGTACACGCCCGAGCCCAGGTTGGCCATGGAGTTGCCGGTCATAAACTCAAACTCGGTATTGGCGGTGCCACCGCCGTAGGCACTCACGTAGAGCTTACCGCGGCTGAGGCAGTTGGACAGGTTCTTAAAGTACTGCGGGCCCTCGTAGCCGGCGCGCATGTTCTGATAGATCGACAGATCCGAGAAGGTCTCGTTCATGATGGCGATGACCGTGGGCTTCTCGCTGTCGAACTGCTCCTTTGCGGCGGTGCGCTCGTCACTCTTGGCTGCGTCGGACTTGTCGTAGGCCTTGGCGTACTTTTTGAGCGTAGCCTTGGCATCGTCGACGGAGTAGTCGGCGGGTTTGGGCGGCTTGATGGACTGCGCTGCACTAATAAAGGCGGGCAGGTAGCCCTCGCGCCAGTAGCTCTCGAGCGGGCGCCAGGTATAGACGGTGATGCCGAGGGTGTTGTAGTAGTCGATGAGCGTGACGTGCGCGGTCACGCCGCCCAGGCACAGCGCGGCGACGAGCAGATTGGTGAGCAGCATGCGCTTGGCGTTGGCGGCGCCCTTCTGACGGTGCGGTGCCACCAGGCCGGCGTACTCGCACAGCAGCATAGCGATGGCGGTAAAGCCCATGGACAGCACGCAGAACAGCGAGATGGAGAAGGTGTAGCCGGTGCCGGCGACCGCGGCGGCGGTGGAGATGGCCGAAAGGTCGCCCGGCTGGATGGGCATGGATTTAAACGTGATGACGAAGAACTCGGCAATGCCCAGGACAAAGAGGGCAAAGGCCAGGACCGCGGGAGCTGCACCGTGGCGCTGGAACAGGAAGAACAGGCCGACCATGAGCGTGGTGATGATGGCCCACTCGAGCAGGATGCACAGGGGGTAGACCCAGGTAAAGTCGTGGTTGGACGAGACCTCCATGCCAAGCAGCGCAAAGACGCCGGCGAGCAGCAGGCACAGGACGGCGGCGACGAGCGGTTTGCCCACAAAGGCGTCGCGCAAACGAGCGAGCTTGCCGGTGGGGGCGGGCGCATCGGCCGAGGCGAACGCAAAGACGCGCGGGGCGATGCGGTCGCGGGCGATACTGGCCCAGGCGCAGCCGGTGAGGATGGCATTGGTCAGGATGAGCATCACAAAGGCGAGCGGCTCGTTTTGGGCGACGAGGCCAATGGCGCCCCAAATGGTCAAAAAGAGCTGGAACAGGCCGAAGGCGACGCTCCACCCAAGAGCGCTTTTGGCAACGGTGCCCGACTGAGCGCGAATGGCCTTGGCCTCGCGCAAGACAAGGTAGACGGTCGCCGCAAGACCGACGAGCGAGATGGCGGCAGCGAACATGCTGAGACTCCTCACAAACTTAGAACCTACGAAAGCGGGGGTTTACCCGATTGTTACCAAGATATGCGCAGCATTTGAGGGTTGCGCACAACAACCAGCCATAATAACGCGCACGTGTGGCGGTGTGGCGTAATGTAGTGGCGACCTGCGCGATAATGGACGGGAATTACACGGAAACGTAAAGGCTTCTTAAAGAATTAGCGAGGATGAGGCGATGAACGAGCAGGTTTGCACCAAGGCTGTGGATACGTGTGGCTATCCGGTCGAGACCACGGGCAATGCGGTGCTGGACACGTTGGAGCACCGTTCCTCAACGCGTGCCTTCGCGCGTGATGACGACGACCGTCCCGTGGCGGTGACCGACGAGCAGCGGGCGGCAATTTTGCATGCGGCGAGTCGCGCGCCGTCGGCGGGCGCCATGATGATGTATTCCATCGTGAGCATTCGCGAGCAGGCTACGCTGGACCGCCTGGCCGACCTGTGCGACCATCAGCCCATGATCGCCAAGGCGCCCTGGGCACTTATATTTGTAGTCGACTATGCCAAGTGGATCGATCTGTTTGAGCATGTGGGCTGCTTTGAGCCCGAGTTTGTAGAGCGCACGGGCAAGTCGCCCCGTCGTGCGCCGGGTCTGGGCGACTTTGCCATCGCGGCGCAGGATGCCGTGATCGCCGCCCAAAACGCCGTGGTTGCCGCTGAGGCTCTGGGGCTGGGGAGTTGCTATATCGGCGATGTCATCGAGAACGCCGAGGAAGTTGCCGCGCTGCTGGATTTGCCGCCCTATACCATGCCGCTGTCGATGCTCATCATCGGCACGCCCCGAAAGGAGCGTCCGGCGATCGCGCATCCCGTGGTGAACCTGGTGCACGAGGAGCGCTATCGCCGTGCGGATACCGCGACTATGGATGCGCAGGTGGCCGAGATGGATGCGATGTTTCGACCGCACGCCCGCGAGGTGGGCGAGCGCGTGGTGGATATCTACACCCGCAAACATACCAGTCCCTTTATGGCCGAGATGAGCCGCTCCATGGAATGGTGGTTCAAAAACTGGCTTGGAAAATGACGGATGCGACAAAGGGACTGTCCCTTTGTCGCATCCCATATCACCGCGGTGACCTAAAGGCCGTATAAATGTTTGTCTAGCTGGGAAAACGGTACCATGCAAACATGGGCCGATTACCTATAATCCCCTCGAACGTTAAAGTTGGAAGGAAACCGGCTTATGGAACAAAAGGCCAAGGAGGCAGCTTCGCACGCTGCGATTCCTGTGAGCATCTCGGCGATGCTCGTCACGTTGGGCGTGGTGTATGGCGATATCGGCACCAGCCCCATGTATGTAACCAAGGCGCTCGTCGCCGGCAACGGCGGCATCGGAAGCGTCACGGAGGAGTTCGTGCTCGGCGCGCTCTCCCTTGTCGTGTGGACGGTCACGCTGCTGACGACCGTCAAGTACGTGCTGATCTCGCTTCGCGCCGACAACCACGGCGAAGGCGGCATCTTTGCCCTGTACAGCCTGGTCAAGCGTTGTGGCAAGTGGCTCATCATCCCCGCTATGCTGGGCGGCGCCGCGCTGCTCGCCGATGGCATCCTCACACCTGCCGTTACCGTGACTACGGCTATCGAGGGCCTACGCACCATCCCGGCGGTTCATGCCGTGCTCGGTGACGACCAGGGCCGCGTTGTCGCCATCACGCTCGCCATCATCATCGTACTCTTCTTGGTGCAGCGCATCGGCACGGCCAAGATCGGCCGCGCCTTTGGTCCCATCATGACGCTGTGGTTTTTGTTCCTGGGCGGTACGGGTCTGTTCTTTGTCCTTCAGCATCCCACGGTGCTGCTGTGCCTCAATCCGCTGCGTGGCATCGGCTTTCTGCTGAGCCCCAACAACCATGCGGGCATCATGATCTTGGGCAGCTGCTTCCTTGCCACCACCGGTGCCGAGGCACTCTACTCCGACATGGGCCATGTGGGGCGCGGCAATATCTACGCTACCTGGCCGTTCGTTAAGTGCTGCCTGCTGCTGTCCTACATGGGCCAGGGCGCGTGGCTCATCAACAACGCCGGCAACCCGGAGCTCATGGGTATCGCCGACCTCAACCCCTTCTACCAGATGCTCGCCCCGGGCCTGCGTCCCTTTGCCGTCGGCCTTTCCACCGTCGCGGCCATCATTGCCTCGCAGGCGCTCATCACCGGCGCCTTCTCGCTGGTATCCGAGGCCAGCCGCCTGGACCTCATGCCTCACATGCAGGTCTTCTATCCTGCCGAGACCAAGGGCCAGCTCTACATCCCCATGGTCAACAACGTCATGCTCGTGGGCTGCGTCATCGTGGTGCTGCTGTTCCAGAACTCGGCGCACATGGAGGCCGCATACGGCCTGGCCATTACGCTCACCATGATGTGCACGACGCTGCTGCTCTTCTTCTATCTGCACGTGGAGCGCAAGCTCAAGGTTGCGCCGTGGATCTTCGTCGCCTTCTTCCTCATGCTCGAGGGCTTCTTCTTTGTGAGCTCGCTCACCAAGTTCTTCCATGGCGGCTACTTCACCATCCTTATGGCCGCGCTCATCATGAGCATCATGGTGTGCTGGTACAACGGCACGGCGGTCGAGCAGCGCCAGTTTACGCTGCTGCCGCTGCGCAGCTACCTGCCGCAGCTCAAGCGCCTGCGCGACGACGACCGTTACGAGCGCATGAGCGACAACATCGTGTACCTGACCAAGGACACTAACACCGACTATATCGACCGCGATATCGTCTACTCGATCTTGGACAAGCACCCCAAGCGCGCTCGCGCCTGGTGGTTCGTGAACGTCGAGACCATGGACGAGCCGTATACGTTTGCCTATTCGGTCGAGACGTTCGATACTGACTACGTCTTCCGCGTGCATCTGTACCTGGGCTATAAGGTCAACCAGCGCGTCAATGCTTACCTGCGTCAGGTCGTTCAGGACCTTGCCGCCACCGGTGAGCTGCCGCCGCAAAAGCACGACTACTCGGTCTACAAGGACCCGGGCAACATCGGTACGTTCAAGTTCGTCATGATCCGCAAGCTGCTGGCGCCCGAGAGCGACGTGGAGCCCAGCGAGCGCACAGCCATTACGCTCAAGTACATCATCCGCCGCGCTGCCGGCACGCCCGCGCGTTGGTACGGCCTGGAGAACTCCAACGTGAGCTTTGAGTACGTGCCGCTGTTCACCAAGTTCAAGGCCGTGAACAAGATGCAGCGCCTGGCTCCCAACGAGCGCCCGTAGTCGCCAGCGGGCTTCACGGAGTTGGTCATCGATGGATGAAATGAAAGCCGGGGAGGTAAACATGGATGCAAGGACACTTGATGTGCGCGAGGCGGGTATCGACGCCGCCGAGGACCAGTTCTTTACGAACCGAGCCAACATGGATATTGCCGATCGCGTGATCTCAGTTGTGGCGTTGGTATTTGCCGCGGCGTGCGTATGTGCCCTGCTCGCGCACGTGCTGTTTGTCTAGCGACCGCAGGTTGTAAAGGCTTTACACTAGGAACCACCACGAGGGAGAACCACCACAAAGGTGTCTGTCCCCTTCGTGGTGGTTTTTGTTTTTGAGGGAGGGCGCGGCGTCGATGGATGTTCGCTCGGATGGCGATCTTGCCGACAGTTTTTGGTGGAGGCGCTCGACGCAGACGCGGCGCGGCCCTCTGTACGACACCTGCGTGGTGGCGGGGTTGCTCGCGGCCGCGACGGTTGTCGGCGCGGTGCTCGACCGCCCCGGTCTTGCCCCGAGCATCATGATTGTGTATGTGCTTGCGGTGCAGCTGTGCGCATTTTTTACCTGGAGCCGCCTGTACTGTCTGCTAAGCTCTGCCGCCGCCGTTTCGCTCTACAACTTTTTGTTTATCGAGCCGCGTTACTCCTTAACGCTTATCGACCACATCCATCCGGGCATGTTTTTCATCATGTTCGTGGTCTCGCTCGTGTCAAGCTCGATCGCTCTGGCCCTGCGCCGCGCCCTGGCGCAGGCCGCGGCAAGCGATCGCCGCACGCAGATGGTGCTCGAGACCAATCGCATGTTGCAGCGCTGCGCCGACGAGCAGCAGATTGTGCATGCTGTGGCCACACAGCTGGCGCGTCTTTCGGGCTGTCCGGTCGTGTGGTACAGCGCCGACGCCGAGGGCGATGACCTGCTGCCGCGCGCGACGTATACGGCCGTGGGCGATGCCGCGCCGCTGCATCAGCTGGCACCCCAGATGCCGCCGCTGCTCTCGGCTTCGGTCTACGTGGGAACACCGCTCGACGCCACCTTTGGTGGCTCGGCGTTCTACGGCATCTACCTGACGGTGCGCTCGGGCGACACCATGGTACGCGCGGGCGATCCCGCCTCGGTGGTGGGGGTGCTCGCTATTGTCGCCGAGTCCGATGCTCTGTCCTCCGAGGAGCGGACTCTTGCCGATGCCATCGTGAGCGAAGGCGAGCTGGCACTCGATCGTGCCCGCGCCATGGAGGCCCGCGAGGAGGCGGCGGTGCTCGCCAAGAACGAGCAGCTGCGCGCCAACCTGCTGCGCTCCATCTCGCATGATCTGCGCACGCCGCTCACCAGTATCTCGGGTAACGCCGATGTGCTGCTCGACCAGGGCTCGACCGGCACCGCGGTGCTTGATGCCCAGACGCGCCGCAGCATGCTGCTGTCCATTCGCTCTGATGCGCAATGGCTCAACGCCACCGTCGAGAACCTGCTCGCCATCACCAAACTCGAAGGCGGCGGCATGCATCTGTCAACGACGCTCGAGCTCATGGACGATATCGTCGAGGAGGCGCTGCGCCATGTGAACCCGGCCGTGCGCGAGCACGACCTTAAGGTGGTGGCGTGCGATGAGCCGGCGCTCGTCAACGTCGATGCGCGCCTGATGGTGCAGCTGGTGGTAAACCTGGTGAACAACGCCATCACCTATACGCCTGCGGGTTCGCATATCGTAATCTCGATTGGCGTCCATGATGGATGTGTGGCGTGCTCGGTGGCCGATGACGGCCCGGGCATTGCGCCCGAGGACCGCGAGCGCATCTTTGAGTCGTTCTACACCGCCAACCATGGTCTGGCCGATAGCCAGCGCAGCGTGGGTCTGGGGCTTTCGCTTTGCCGCTCCATTGCGCTGGCACATGGCGGTAGCATAGGGGTTGCCGCGGCGGCCCCGCACGGCTCGGTCTTTACGATTGAGCTTCCCGCCGCCGACGTTTCGTTTGATAAGGAGTAGCGCTGTGCCGAACTCTGCCGTGAAACCGCTCATCTTGGTCGTTGAGGACGATCCCGCCGTCCGTAACCTTATCGTCGCCGCGCTCGAGGCGCACGGTTTGCGCCATATGGCTGTGGAGACCGCCCACGCCGCCATCGCCGCCGCTTCGTCGCAGGCGCCGAGCATTGTGCTGCTCGATCTGGGCCTGCCCGATATGGACGGCGTCAAGGTGGTGGAGTCGGTGCGCGCGTGGTCGGGCATGCCGATCATCGTGGTTTCGGCGCGCAGCGAGGACGCGGACAAGATCCGAGCGCTCGATGCCGGCGCCGATGACTACCTGACTAAGCCGTTTTCGGTCGAGGAGCTGCTCGCGCGCATTCGCACCACGCTCAGGCGCCTTTCGTATGCGCAGGCGGGCGGTGTTGTCTCCGAGGGCTCGTTCGATACCGGCGAGTTGCATATCGATTTTGATGCCGGCATCGCCACGATGGATGGCGAGGAACTGCATCTGACGCCGATCGAGTACAAGCTCTTGTGCCTGCTGGCACACAACGCCGACAAGGTGCTGACGCACCAGTTTATCTTGCACGAGATCTGGGGTACGGCGACCAAGAGCGACCTGGCGAGCCTGCGCGTCTTTATGGGCACGTTGCGTAAGAAGATCGAGTCCGACCCCGCGCATCCGCGTTACATCCAAACCCATGTAGGCATTGGCTACCGCCTAGTCATCCAAGGCTAGATCGCCAACCACCATCCCAATATGAGTTGCGGTGAAATACGGTCTAAATTTGCCTAATTCCAGGCAAAACAGTCCGTATTCCACCGCAACTTTGTTATCTGCCCTTAGGCTTGCTGGCGTAGAACTTCTTCTTTTTGGGCTTGCCGGCGGGGGAGGGTTTGCCGGCAAAGTTGGACTTGCCGTTGCCGGCCTGCGCGTGCGCGGGTACTGCCGCACGGGGCTTGCGGGCCTCGGGGTTGCGCAGCTCCTCGGTTCGCTCGGCAATTTCCTCGGCGCTAAAGCCGACCTCGGCCATGGCGTCCTCGATGGGCAGGCGGCGCACGATATAGCAATGGTGCACCTTCTGGTTGCGTGCGAAGTCCTCGGGGATGGTCTGCGCCGTTATGTCCTGTAGCACCACGCCCGCGCGTGCGAGCTTGCGTGTCTCGGGGCGGAAGCCTCGCAGGTTGCAGCTAAAGATGGCATGGCCGCCCTGTGCGAGCAGGCGCGATACGCCGGCCAACAGCTCAACATGGTCGCGCTGGACATCCCAGGTGCGGCGGCCCATCTTGGACGAGTTCGAGAACGTGGGCGGGTCGACAAAAATCAGGTCCCAGCGGTTGCGCGTCTGGCGCTGGTCGCGAATCCAGGCGAGCACGTCGTCGCGCACAAAGTGATGCTGCGGACCCACAAAGCCGTTCTGGCGCATGTTGCGCTCGGCCCAGTCCAGATAGGTGTTGGAGAGGTCGACCGTCACGGTCTCCTCGACGCCGCCATCGGCCGCGTAGCAGGTGGCGGTGCCGGTGTAGGCAAACAGGTTGAGGAAGCGACGCGCCTGCTTGGCGTGCTCGCGCACCAGGTTGCGGGTGACGCGGTGGTCCAAGAAAATGCCCACGTCCAGGTAGTCGTCAAAGTTGACGGCAAAGGTAAGGCCGCCCTCTTCGATGAGCGGGAGGCGACGGCGTGCGATATTGGCGCGCTCGCCCGATCCGCCCTTGCCGGCGCCCTGCTTGCCGTACTGCGAGCCGCCACGCGAACGCATGCGGGCCTTGGCGTGCACATGCTCGGCGGGAACATCTAGGATACGCGGTGCGATGGCCAGAATGTCGAGCATACGGGCCTGGGCCAGTGCGGGGTCGATGGTCTTAGGCGCGGCGTATTCGGCGATGACGAGCCATCGGCCCGGCGTCTGCGGGCAACCCTCGTACAGGTCGATGGCGGCGGAGTAGTCGGGCAGGTCGGCATCGTAGACGCGGTAGCAGCTCACGCCCTCGCGCTTGGCCCACTTGCGACGCAGGCGAGCGTTCTTGCGCAGGCGGTTGGCGAACTGCTCGGACTCGGGGATGAGCACGGGCAGCGGCTTGCCGTCACCCAGGTCGAGCGTGGCGGCGGGTTCGGACATGGGGGTGTTGGCGGCTTCGTCTTCGGCATCTGCGGTCTTGTCCTCGGCATCCGTGCTGGTCGCAGCTTCAAATGCCGCGGCAGCGTGGTCAAGCGAGGGCCAAACCTCAATAGTCGCCTCTTCGTTGTTGGGCATGACGGCGATGGAGCGCGCGGGCTCGGCATGGAGCGCGCGGGCCATAAGGCCGTCGCGAGTGAGCGCGGCGACCGGTGCGGTAGCGAGCTCGGGCGCGCGGCGCAGCTCGCCGACCAGCGTCATGGCGTCGTGCATGAGCGAAAGCGGCGTCTCGGTGGTGTCTGCGACCACGGCAACGCCGGCGACAGCACCCGCATGGTCCAGCACGGTGGCGGGCTTAGCGGCGCAAAAATCGACAAAGCGCTTGTAGCCGGCGCACTTGACCATGCGCTCGGCGGTCTTGCGGGCGGCGGGGTCGATGTCCACGGCCACGATGCGCGCCTGGCGCTCGCGCGCTGCCGCCTCGCGCTCGCGTGCCTCGGCGAGCAGCTGCTCCCACAGGGCGGCGTCGTGCAGCTGCCAGCCCTCAAAGCCCCAGTGCTCGCGGGCGGCGCCCGGAGCGCGGTCGGTTAGAATGTTCACGGCCTCCAGCAGCAGGCCGCCGCCGGCGCACGAGGCATCGATCAGCGTGGGAAGGGCTTCGTTCTCGTAATCGTCGGCCGTCAGCTCGCGCTCGCATAGTGCGGTCCAGCCGACCTGCGCCAGCACCAGGGCGGCGTAGTCGGGGCGCAACACGTGTGCGCCCTCGCCGGCACGAGTCGCAGCGGGCGGCAGGCGTTTGAACAGCGGGTCGCCCGAAAGGTCTAGGCTTATGCTCGCGCGGCGCTGGCGCAGCGAAAGCAGTAGGTGAACATCGGGGTCAGCGGCATCGACATCGGCGCGACGTCCCGTGGTCTCGGCCAGGCGGTCGCACAGCGCGTCTTTGGCACGCAGGGCCGAGAAGCGCGTGTTGCGCAGCTGCTCGGTCACGCCGCGGGCGGTAATGGCGATGGTGGCGCCGGGGCGGACGATGTTCTCCCAGGCGATGTCGTAAACGCTGTCGTACAACTCATCGGCATCCTGTGCCCCAAAGCGCCCGAGCACCACAAACACGCGGCTGGCCAGGCGCGACCACAGGCAGGCGCGGTAGCCTTCTTCGAGCTCGCCCTCAAATGTAGCGCGGCCCTTCAGGCGGCGGACATGCGAAAGCCCGAGGCGTTTAAGCTCATCGGCGAGTGCGGACTCAAAGCCCTCGGGGCAGCTTGCGTAAAATTCCATGGGTGACCTCTCTGGTTGCGTCGCTCCATTATATGATGGATGCTTCGTTTGCCCTTATCCTCGAAAGGAACCCATATGATTGATGCGTGCTCCTTGATTCCCATTTTCATTGCAACAGCCTCAGGACTCGGGGCCTCGCACAGGCTCCCGCCGCCTTACGGAACTGAAAGCTGGGCGTAGGGCAAATCCATGGCACGTGACCTGCGATTGCTCGGCCATAGATGGCGTAATCGAGGCTAGGGGAGAGCATCATGCGCAAGGGAAACGAGAGCTGGTTCTGGCACGCGAACGACATGGTGGTGGCGGGCGACATGAACCTCGTGGTCCGCGTCCTGTGGGCCGCGCTCATCGTAGGCATCGGCGTCGCGACGATGGCCACGCTCTGGATCGTCACGAGGTAGCGCGCCACGAACGGATGACGAGGCACGCGGCGCATGCCACGCTGGCGGAACCCTAGCCTCGCTGCTGGACAATCTGTTCGATGAGCTTCGCGACGGAGTCCTCGGCTGCGTCCCCGATCAGGTGATGGGCCGCGGCCTTCGCCTCTGGCATCGCGCCCGCGACTGCGTAGGAGTTCGGCACCTTTTCGAGGAGCGTCACGTCGTTTTCCGAGTCTCCGATAAAAGCGACCTCGTCCAGCGTGACCCCAAGGCTGCCGAGAAGCGCGTCGAGTCCGTTTACCTTGCTCCAGCCAGCCGGAACAACATCGAGGAAGAATGGGACGGGCGAGGGGAAATCAAGCTCTGGGCAGGCTTCCTTGCATCGACTCCGAACGACTTCCGTCGGGGCGGAGCTGACGTTGACGAAGATGCCGGCGGTGATGACGTCACGGTTCGTGGGCACGTCTCCGAGCGCCATGTCTCTTCCGGAGTCCTTAACGATTTCCAGGGCGAATTCGTCGCCAGGCTCGACGGCGCAGAGGAACTGCTCGCAGCGTTTGCCTGTCTCATCGACATCGGCGACTAGCCAGAGTGACGTCCCCGCGTAGGGGCGTACGGCGCTATCGAGCTTGACGAGGGCCTCCGTCGAGAGCGTCTTTTTGAACACGAGTTCGCCGCTGGAGAAGACCTTCTTTCCGTTGGCCATGATGCCGGTCGAGAAACAGCGCGCGTCGCCGTCAAAGGCATCGGCCAGGTCGGCGTAGTCGCGGCCGCTTGCGGGGCCGAACGCGATGTCCGCATCAAGCGCCGAAAGAATCGCGCTGTGCGTGCGCTCCGATACGACCCTTGAGCCAAACGGCAGCAGGGTCCCGTCCATGTCTGCGAGGATGAGCTTTATCAAGGGGTCCTCCCGTTTCGGTCTGGGCGTCGGTGCGCCGGTGTGCGTCGTCCTAGCTGTATTGCCTGTCTCCCAAGAGATTCTTCGAGATGATCCTGTTAAACTCTACCGGGTCATCCCAGCAAGAGGTCAGGAAGAGGAACAGCAGCTCGATGACGAAGTTGATCGAGCTGTGCGAGAAGGCGACCTCGGTTCCGGTGATGGCCTGATCTCGCGAGATGGCTCGGATGATATACGTGGCACGCTTCGCGAGCGGCGTATCTGGGTTGTCTGTGATCATGATGATGGTGGTGTTCGAATCCTCGGCAGAGTCGAATATGTTGACGAGGCGCTTCGAGTATCCGGACGTCGAAATGACGAGCAGGATGTCATTCTCCTTGAGGCTGGTTGCGGCGGAGACCATGGCATCGGTGGTACTGGGGCAAAACGCCCTGACTCCAACCTGTGAGAGCTTGAACGCCGCGTTTACGCCCATGCTAATCGAGTTGCCGACGCCCGCAATCAGGACGAGGTTGGCGTTGTGGAGCAGATTGACGACTGCCGAAAAGTCATCGGAGTCAATGAGCGAGGCGGTTTGGGAGAGCTCCTTGACCTTGTGAGACAGGACGTACTTAATGGAGCCCTCGACGTCGTCCAGAGTAACCTTGCCGCCCGTGGCCTTTTCCTCGCCGGAGGCCCTGCTGATGGATATGCCGAGCGCCAGACGCATGTCCGAATAGGTTCGGTAGTCAAGCGTCCTTGCGAACCTCGAAACAGACGCCGGTGACGTACCGGTTTCTGCGGCGAGTTCGCGGACGGTCATCGTTGCGACGTCCGACGGGTGGTCGAGCACATACGTTGCGATTGCCTTCTCCGAGGGGGATAGGCTGCTCATGACTGCGCAGATGTGGCTGAGCACATCCCCTGTCTTATCCATGGTTACTCCTTGGCCCTAGTTTGCTTTGTATCTTAGGTCAAGAGAGGTGAAAATAAAGCAAAATGTTTCATAAGCGGTGAAATAGCGTTTCACCGCTGATTTCCTACCGTTCGCGGTAAATCGGTGCTTCCCCGGCGCAATCTCATCTTGAGCTGCTATCTTATGAGCCGTGAAACAACGGCACGAAAACGATGAAACAACAGAACATTGTTCCAACGCCTCACAACTTCGTTTCACGCTAGATGGCGAATCACTTCGAAGCCCAGACAGGCACCCGGCGAGCAAGAAGGGAGAAGCACGATGCACAACGCCAGGACAAACGCAAGCATGACTTCGCTGTTCTTCGCGAACGTCCTCTACTGGGTCTGCGCGGGCGTGTACTCGCCGTTCCTCTCCGCTCACTACACGAGCCTCGGCCTCAGTGCAGCCCAGACCGGCATCCTCCTCGCGGCGACCCCGGTGTGTGCGCTCGCCATCCAGCCGCTCTGGTCGACGATCGCCGACAAGCTCGGGCGCCGCCGCGCGGTCATCGTGATCCTCTGCCTTGCGGCGGCGGTACTCGCTCCGCTGTATTACCTGGCGTCGACGTTCGTCCCGGTCCTTCTCGTAACCTTTGCGTTCTCGGCGTTTTTCTCGGGGCTCCTGCCCCTGAGCGACTCCCTCGTCATCGAGCTCGCGGATCGCTCTGGCCTGGACTTTTCTCGCATACGTATGGGTGGCACCATCGGCTACGCCATCGTCGTCCTGATCGTCGGTCGGCTGCTCGACATGGCTCCTCAAATCCAGTTCGCGGTGGTCTCTGCCGCGCTGGTGGTCTTCGCGGCTCACATGTGGCGCCTCCCCGAGGCGGGAATTCGCGCCAATGCCGCGGACGATCCCAAGGTCTCCCACGGAAAGGGCCTCCTCTCGCTGTTCACCAGCAATGAGATCGCCTTCGTCTTGGTCTTCGCCTTCATCAGTTCGGCCGCGATTGGCTTCATCGGGGCGTTCTTGGGCCGCTACGCGGTCGAGCTTGGCGAGGGTCAGAACCTCGTGGGCGTCCTGAGTGCGGTCTCCGCTGCGAGCGAGATCCCCATCCTGCTCGTTTCCTCCAAGCTGGTCAGGCGCTTCGGCGAGATGAACCTCCTGATCTTTTCCTGCTTCATGGCGGCGCTCAGGATCGTGCTCGTGGGCACCGGCATCGTCCCGGTCATGATCTGCGGCCAGCTGCTGCAGAGCGTGAGTTACATGACCGTCTACTACTCCTGCGTTACCTACATTGCCAACCACACTTACGAGGATTGTCGCGCTCGAGGTCAGAGCGCCTTCGCGATGGTTCAGAGCGGTCTGTCCGTCGTGGTTGCGAACCTGTTTGGCGGTTGGGCGTGCGACGCGCTCGGCACGCACGCGGGTTTTCTGGCCTTCGCCCTCGCTTCAACGATTGCTGCGGTCGTTGCTCTTGTGGCGTACGTACTGTGGCGTCGAAGCGCAGCGCCACAGCCTGAGGGCCAGTCGGCCGCATAGGCTCCACCGCGTTTTGCAAGCGCCTGCCTGCCTTGCGCTTCTCTTCGTGTTCAACCAGCTGACGAGCTGAGAACTGTCCAATCCAATGGTTATCCAAGTGAAAGGAAGACAAAGATGTCTCTCATCAAGGTCAACGAGCTTCTTCAACATGCGACCGAGCACCACTATGGCGTGCCCGCGATCAACGTCATCAACACGGAGACCATCCGTTATGCGATCCAGGCCGCCGAGGATGAGCACATGCCTATCATCATCCAGTACTGGCCCGGCTTCGAGGACCACTGTGCCCTCGACATCATCGCCTTCGCCGCCCGCTATTACGCCGAGCGCGCGAGCGTGCCCGTCGCCGTCCACCAGGATCACTCCGCTGGTTACGAGATCGCCGTCAAGGGCGTCAAGGCCGGTTTCCCCTCCGTCATGGTCGACGGCTCCTCGCTTCCCTATGAGGAGAACTTCCAGCTCACGAAGGACGTCGTCCAGGTCGCCAAGATCTTCGACGTTGACATCGAGGCCGAGCTCGGCCACGTCGGCAACGGTTCCGACGCCAACGACTTCGTGAACAGCGACCACTATACCGACCCGAACCTCGCCGAGGAGTTCGTCGAGGGCACCGGCTGCGGTTCGCTCGCTATCGCCGTTGGCAACGCCCACGGCCCCTACGTCAAGGTCCCGAACCTCGACATGGAGCGCATCAAGGCCTGCAGGGAGGCCGTCAGCGTCCCCCTCGTCATGCACGGATGCTCCGACATCCCCGACGAGCAGCTCCAGGAGGCCGTGAACCTCGGCATGAGCAAGTTCAACATCGCCACGGAGTACTTCCGCTCCATGTACCGCGCCTTCGAGAAAGACATCAACTCCGGCAAGAACGACGGCAACGGCGTTGGCCTCCTGATGGACGCCGCCCCTGACATGCGCGCGTTCGTCGCCAGCAAGATCCAGCTTCTGAACCCTAACCACTATTCGCTCTAGGAGAGACTCGATGAAGAAAGTTCTTGTCGCGTCGCACGGCCACCTCGCAAGCGGAATCAGGAGCTCGATCGAGATCCTGACCGGCATGGCGGACATGGTGGAAGCAGTTGACTGCTACGTGGACGACTCCGATTTCACCCCTCGCATCCAGGCCTTTATTGACTCGGTGGACCCTGAGGACGAGGCCGTCATCTTCACCGACATCTACGGTGGCTCCGTCTTCCAGAAGGTCGTCCTCATGGAGCCGGAGAAGCGCGGGATCGTCCACGTCACCGGTATGAACCTCGGCCTCGTGATCGAGACGCTCCTCGGCGCCGAGCCGGTCACGGCAGATTCGATCAAGCAGAGCGTCGAGTTGGCGAGGGCGACGATGCAGGTCGTCGAGCCTCCGAGCAAGGCCGCGGACAATGAGGGGTCCGACGGAGACTTCTTCGATTAGAGAGCACTAACAAGCAGGGAGAGAGGAAACAATGATTGTTCAGGTTCGAGTCGATGACCGTCTGATTCACGGACAGGTCGCCCTGGTGTGGACCAAGGAGCTCAACACCACCAGGATCATCGTCGCCAACAAGCACGCCGTGGAGAGCGATGCCCTTCGCATGACGCTTTCCATGGGCACGCCGGCGGGCCAGAAGCTCCTCGTCAAGGATGTTCCGGATGCTTGCCGCATCGCGAACGATCCGCGTGCGGACTCCATGCGCATTTTCGCGCTCACCAACTGCGTGCGTGACGTGCTTGAGCTCGTTAAAGGCGCACCGGGCAAGATCGAGGGCGTGAACGTTGCCAATGTCGGCCGCTTCGACAAGTCCGATCCAGATAGCAAGGTCGCCCTCAACTCCACGATCATGCTCAACCCGGATGAGCTCGAGGCCGCGAAGGAGCTTTGCGAGCAGGGTATTCCGGTTTTCCATCAGCTTATCCCGTCCAATCCCAAGACTCCTCTCAAGAGTCTGATCGAGGCGGCGGAGAAATAAGGGGATTTGGCCAGGCGGCCAAATGAAATGAGAGAAAGGAAGTCAAATGATTGGGTTAGCAGTAATGGCCTGGTTGACCGTGCTGATTTGCTACGGCGGCAACTGGGTTCTTGGTCAGTGTATGATCGAGCGTCCTCTCGTGGTCGGCCTCGTTGCGGGCCTTCTGATGGGCGACGTCAAGACCGGTGTCATCATCGGTGCCTCTCTCGAGGCGATCTTCATGGGCGCGGTTAACATCGGTGGCGCCATCTCCGCCGAGCCCGTTACCGCGACCGCCCTCGCCGTCGCCTTCACCGTTGGCGCCGGCATCGACCAAGGCGCCGCCATCACGCTGGCCGTTCCCGTTGGCGTCGTCACCGCGTTCCTCTCGATCTTCATGAACAACGTGTTCCTCGCGTTCTTCGCCGCCACCTTTGACAAGATGGCCGCCGAGGGCAACGAGAAGGGCCTCGCGCTTCAGCACTTCGTTCTCTGGTTCGTTAAGTACGCCGCCTTTGGCCTCATCGCCTTCCTCGGCGTTTACCTTGGCGCTGAGCCCGTTGCCGCTATCGTCAACCAGATTCCGGCCAATGTCATGAGCGGCCTCAACGCCGTGGGCGCCCTCCTGCCCGCCGTTGGTATGGCGCTCCTGCTCCAGATGCTGTGGAGCACCGAGCTCAGCATCTACTTCTTCCTGGGCTTCACGCTCTACCAGTACCTCGGCCTCCCGATGATCGCCATCGCGGTTCTCGGTGTCATCATCGCGGTGGCCTCCGCTCTTCGCGACAAGGAGATCTTCGATCTCACCAAGAAGGGCTTGGCCACCCAGGCCGTTTCCAACGACTCTGTAACCAGCGACGAGGAGGATTTCTTCGCATGAGCAACCTGACCAAGAATGTGAGCCCTGAAGACAAGAAGATGCTCAACAGCATTTTCCTGCGCTCTTTCTCCGTGTTCGCCTCCTGCGCCGGCGGTTCCGTCAAGGCTGGCGCCGACGGCTGGCTGTACTCCGTCCAGCCCGCGCTTAACCGCTACTACGCCGATGACCCCGAGGCCCGTGCCGAAGCCATGAAGCGTCACACGACTTGGTACAACATTACCCAGAACGTCGGCACGTTCGCCATGGGCCTCGTCGCCTCCATGGAGAGGGAGAACTCGCAGCACGAAGACTTCGACACCGAGTCCATCGACGGCATCAAGGTTTCCCTGATGGGCCCGATGTCCGGCATCGGTGACGCAATCTTCTGGGGCGTCCTGCGTGTCATCGCTGCCGGCATTGGCATCAACCTCGCCATGAGCGGCTCGCCCCTCGGCGCGATCATGTTCCTGCTGATCTACAACATCCCGTCGATCCTCTGCCGATACTTCATGACCTACCTCGGCTTCAGCATGGGCACCAACTTCATCTCCGAGATGTACGAGGGTGGTCTCATGAAGCTCATCACCAAGGCGACCTCCACGGTTGGCCTCGTGATGATCGGTGCCATGACTGCGGCGAACGTCCAATTCAACACGATCCTGTCCATTCCGGTTCAGGACTCTGACCCCGTCATGATCCAGACCTACCTCGACTCGATCTTCAAGGGCATCGTGCCCCTGGGGCTTACGCTCGTCGTCCTCTGGCTCCTGCGCAAGAAGAACGTGAACGTCAACATCATCCTGGTTGGCATCATGATTCTGGCGCTCGTCCTCGGCCTCGTGGGCATCGTGTAGGGCGGCTTCCGGATCATTCGAAGCTTGTTTAAGGCAATTCCCGGCGGCACGCGATCGAGGACATTCGACGCGTGCCGCCCCATTAGAAGGAGAGAACATGCGCTACACGCACCTCAAGAACTCCGATGTCGACGTCTCCCAGCTCGCTGTGGGCACCTGGGCGATCGGCGGCGACTCCTTTGGTGAGAACGATGACGCCGCCAGCATGTCCGCCATCCGCACCATGCTCGATCACGGCGTCAACATCATCGACACCGCGCCGTGCTATGGCAACGGCACGTCCGAGAAGGTCGTCGGCAACGCGCTCAGGGGCGTCGACAGAGAGAGCTACCTGCTCTCGACCAAGGTTGGCCTGATCACCAGCGCCGCCGGCTATGACCGCGACTCCTCGTTCAAGAACATCATGAGGGAGGTCGAGAGCTCGCTGCGCAACCTCCGCACCGACTACATCGACTTCTACTTCGTGCACTGGCCCGACGCTAAGACTCCGTTCTCCGAGACGATGTGCGCCCTCCAGCTCCTCAAGGAGCAGGGCAAGATTCGCCACATCGGCGTCTCCAACTTCACGACCGAGATGATCGAGGAGTGCGAGAAGGTCGCTCAGATTGACGTCCAGCAGCCGCCCTACTCTATGGTTGACCGCTCCTCCGAGGACCTCATCAAGTGGGGCTACGAGCGTGGCATCGACTCCTTCACCTATGGCTCCCTTGGCGCGGGCATCCTGTCGGGCAAGTTCCGCGAGCTGCCGAAGTTCGAGGAGGGCGATGTTCGCGGCGGCTTCTACGACTACTTCCAGGAGCCCAAGTTCTCGCGCGTCCAGGAGCTGCTCAAGGTCATGGACGAGATCGCCGAGGCTCATGACAAGCCCGTGGCACAGGTCGCCGTGAACTGGAGCACCCAGAAGGAGTACGTGGGCACCGCGCTCGTTGGCGTGCGCACGGACGCCCACGCGATTCAGAACTGCGAGACGTTCGAGTGGGAGCTTTCCGCCGATGAGATGGCCAAGCTTGACGCTAAGCTTGACGAGCTGAAGATCGGCTAGCCATGGGCACCGAGGAGAGGAAGTACCCCACTTCCGAGCTTGAAGTGCTTGAGCGTGGATCTAGGGAGGTCGTGGAGCCCAACGGGCTGAAGCTCCTGCTGAAGCCCGTGCCGGGAGACGAGCGCGAGCACGTGCTCGATCCGCGCGTCTATGCGCGCGCCCACGCGAAGCTCGCTGCTGGTCCGGCGCCGGCGGGGCCGGTGGACGTGATCGCGTGGCGTTCCGCTCCCAACAAGGAGACCCATGTCGTGAGGGGCTCGAACGTCGCCAAGAAGACCGTCGTCATGAATTTTGGCGACAGGGGCATTCCCCTGCACATCTTCACGCCCGAGAGCCACGAGAGCGGTTCTGCCGCGCTCGTGTTCATCCATGGCGGCGGCTTTATGGTGGGCAACATCGGCCAGTACGAGAACTGCCTGCGCGACATCGCGGAGCGAACGGGCTGCGTCGCGATCTACCCGGAGTACCGCCTGTCTCCCGAGACGATGTTCCCCGGTGGTGTCGAGGACTGCGTGAAGACGCTCGACTGGCTTGTCGAGCATGCGGATGAGCTGGGTGTCGACGCGACGCGGGTCGCCGTGGCTGGCGACTCCGCGGGCGGAAGCCTGACCAACGCCGTCGTCCTCGACGGGTCCCATGCGGACAGGATCAAGCTCGTGGCCGAGCTGTATCCGCTCGTCGACGGCGGCCCTGTTCCGGAGGAATGGTCCTATGACCTCTATGAGATCGTGAACGACCAGAGGGCCGAGGCTCTGAGCAGGGTGGATCGCATCCGCAACGCCAACGACGACCTGCCAGTGATGTATACCAACAGCAATGCGGAGAAGATGCTCGACCCGAGGGTGTCTGCCCTGTTCGCGGAGGACGTGAGCGCGTTCCCCCGCACGGTCATCATCTCTTCCGAGTATGACTACCTGCGCTATCAGGACGAGCTATTCGCGAAGAGGCTGCAGGATGCGGGCGTTGACGCCACCGCGATTCGCTATCGCGGCTGCGACCACGGCTTCTTCGAGATGTACGGCGTGATGCCTCAGGCTGAGGACGTCTGCCGCGTCATCTCCGAGGAGCTTGCGAAGATCTAGAGGTTCGTCGCGGTGGCCTCCTGGACGAGTGACGGTCCGGCGGGATGCTAGGTGCGTCCCGCCGGACCTTTGCGTTGGGGGGGCGCGTGTGGGGTTTGCCTCGGCGGTGCCGGATTGACTGGGAGACGCGTTTACCGCCGATCTTCCAAGCGAGCCCAGCAAGCAAACCGCGAGCTGAGCCCCAAGGGCATCGACAAGGGCGTGGGCGTGGCGCGGGCGCTGGAGTATCTGGGCCGCGCTGGCAACGAGCGCACCTTTGGCTTTGGCGATTCGGGCAACGACCTGGGCATGCTCGCCGCCGTCGAGACGGCTGTGGCCATGGGCAACGCCATGCCCGAGGTCAAGGCGGTCGCCGACTACGTGACCGACGACGTCGCACACGACGGCACTGTCACGGCCATGCGCCACTTTGGGTTGATTTAATAAATGGCCGGATCGCCTGCAGTGGGGGCGACCCGGCCATTTGAGCTATTTTGCAATATAGAGCTTGGGATGACTGCGACTGCTCTCAATCGCCGCCGTCATGATGCCCTCGTCGTCTCCATCAACGATGATGCCATCGAGGTCATCGATCTGTGCTGACTGATAAAAACTGGTCTTATTGAACTTTCCCTGATCGACCATCATGTAACCTTGGTTCGAATTGGTCAGATATATACGCTTGATCATAGCCGAGAAGTCGTGTTCGACGGTAAAGCCATGGTCGGGATGGAAGCCGTCGGCGCTGACAAACGCCTTGTCGGCATGAAGTTTGCTCATGCAGTCGAGCGTTAGCGCGCCCGCGAGATAGAGATGGCCCTTTCGCACGGAGCCGCCCAGCAGCACTACCGAAGCGTTAGGGAGATTAAAGCTGGCATAGTTCGCGATAGCAAGATCGCCGGTGATGATGGTGATCTCTCGCTTGTCCATGAGGGCCTTAGTGAAGTAAAAACCCGTGGTGCCGATGTCAATCACCAGAACGTCGCCATCGTCAACAAGAGTTGCCGCGGTTGCGGCGATGGCCTCCTTGGCTTCGACTTGGATATTGATGCGCTCCTCGGGATAGGAGATTGCGTTGGAGCGAGAAAGAGATACCGCTCCTCCGCGTACGCGACGCAATTTTCCTTCCGATTCCAGTGAGATGAGGTCGTGTCGTGCAGTGACTTCCGAAACCGAAAAACGTCGGACAATGTCGGATACTGCGATATTCGGTTTTTCGGCCAGCCAGTTCATGATAAATCGCTGACGTTCGGCGGGTGAAAGGTCTGCGGTTGATGTCATTGTGTGCTCCTTTGAACGAAAGATATCGGAACTCATCTTTCGTAATTGAAATAAAGATTATCATTTCGAAAGTAGGATAGCTATAGCGATATTTAATTATGAACGAGCAGTAAATAGGTAAAGCGAATCGCAGGCATTAGCTTTGAATACAAGATATAAGTGCTCCGCATAGGTGCGTTGTACGTTTAACCGAAATAATCAACCGTTCACGGATTGATATAACAATATCTTTCGATATGTTTTGAAGTAGTTTATAAATGAAAGCCGAAAAGCTTTTGAAACAAAGCTAAAAGCTTTCGAATGCAATGGTGTTAAGTGAGAAAGGACCGCACATGGCGATTAAGGTGTTTGCCGATGGCGCTAACCTCGAGGGCATGCTGGATATGCACGACAACGGGAACGTTCAGGGCTTCACGACCAACCCTTCTTTGATGAAAGCTGGCGGCGTGACGGACTACCGTGCCTTTGCCAAGACGGTTCTTGAGCACATCACCGACGTGTCGGTCTCTTTTGAGGTATTCGCCGACGACGAGGCGGGTATGGAAGCCGAGGCTCGCGAGATCGCAACCTGGGCAGACAACGTCTACGTTAAGATCCCGGCGCTTAACACCAAGGGTGAGTCCACTGCCGCGCTGGTCAAGCGCCTTTCTGCCGACGGCATCAAGGTGAATGTCACCACTATCTTCACGCCCGAGCAGGTCGACGAGTTTGTCGATGCTGTCTCTGCTGAGACCCCCTCTATTCTGTCCATCTTTGCCGGTCGCATTGCCGATACCGGCGTCGATCCGCTGCCCCTCATGGCGGAGTCCGTAAAGAAGGCTGCCGTTAAGCCTGCTGCCGAGGTTCTCTGGGCGTCTACGCGCGAGGTCCTCAATATCTTCCAGGCGGAGTCCGTTGGATGCCAGATCATTACGGTCCCCAATGCCCTTCTTGCCAAGCGCAAGAATTTCGGGAAAGATTTGCTCGAGTACTCGCTTGATACGGTCAAGGGCTTTGCCCGCGACATTCAGGCGCTTGGTTTTCATATCCTGCCCGAGGAGTAGGGGACGAGCATGCTGACCGATCTTCTTAAGCCCGAGCTTGTTGCCTGCCACGTCGAGGCCTCCGACTGGGAGGAAGCGATCAGGGCATGCGGTAAGTTGCTCGTAGGCGCTGGCAAATGCGACCAGAGCTATGTTGACGCCATGATTTCATCGGTTCACAAATTTGGCCCCTATATGGTCTTGGAAGAGGGCATCGCCATGCCCCACGCTCAGGCAGATGGCAATGTGAGTGAAGCGGGGATCTGTATCGTCACGCTTGACCCTGCCATTGCGTTTGGACACGAGGATTTCGATCCGGTTCACGTGCTCGTGGGTATTTGCGCACCCGACCCCAAGGCTCATCTTGGCTGCTTGGCGGAGCTTTCGCAGATGTTCGAGGACGAGGACTGCGTTGCCAAGCTCAGCGCATGCGATACGCCCGAGCAGGTTTTGGAGACCATGCGTTCATTCTTTTAGGCCTTAATGGCACGGCGATGCGTCGCCGCTTTTGGATAGACGGAAAACCGTCACGTGTAGGAGAGGAAGGTTGCCATGCATATCATCACCGTATGCGGAAACGGCATCGGGTCCAGCCTGATGCTCGCTGGCAAAGTCGAGGAGCTTTGCGAGGAGGAGGGCATCAAGGCCGACGTTGAGTCTATGGACCTAAATGGTGCTTCTTCCGCAAATCCGGATCTGTTCATCACCGTTAAGGAACTCGCCCCCGAGCTCCACGGCAACGTTGTGATCGTTCGCAGCTATGTGAACAAGAAGAAGATCCGCGAAGACGCCCTCGAGGCAATCAAGGCGGCCGCCGCTAACGCCTAAAGCGGCACAAAAAAGGGCGGTTCCCTGTGGAAGAGGGAAACGCGCCCACGTTAGAGAGAAAGGAAGCGCAGATGCAAGCCATCCTTCCCATACTTGAGTTTATCCAATCGATTCTGACCAAGCCAGCGTGGATTATGGGTCTATTTGCCTTTGTGGGCCTTGTCGCGCTTAAGCGTCCTGCCCACAAGGTGATGACGGGCACCCTGAAGCCCATTCTTGGTTACATCATGCTGTCCGCCGGCGCCGCTGTTGTTCAGGAGAACCTTGCTCCGCTGGGTACCTTCATCGAGACCGGTTTCCACATCACCGGCGTCGTGCCCAACAACGAGGTCGTCGTTTCGATGGCTCAGAGCGTCCTCGGCGTTCAGACCATGATGATCCTGATTCTCGGCTATGTCGTGAACATCATCATCGCTCGCTTTACGAAGTTTAAGTACATCTTCCTGACGGGCCATCACAGCATGTTTATGGCTTGCCTGCTGTCCGCTGTTCTGCAGGCATCCGGCTTCCAGGACGCTCAGCTTATCATTGTGGGCGGTATGTTCCTGGGTCTCGTGAGCGCCATGCTTCCCGCCGTTGGCCAGCGTTTCACCGAGAAGGTTACCGATGGCGACGAAATTGCTATGGGCCACTTTGGTTCTCTCGCCTATTACATCTCCGCTGCGGTCGGTACGCTTTTTGCCAAGGATGCCGAGGAGAACAGCACCGAGAAGATCGAGGTCCCCGAGAAGTTTGCCTTCCTGCGTGACACCACCATCTCCACGGCACTTACTATGGCCTTCTTCTACCTGGTTACCGCATTTGCCGCTTATATTGCGGATCCTGCGGTTGTTACCGAGACCGCTGGCGGCGACAACGTGATCGTCTATGCCTTGACTTGTGCTCTGTCCTTCGCCGTCGGTGTCACCATCGTCTACAACGGCGTCCGCATGATCCTCGCCGACCTGGTCCCGGCTTTCCAGGGCATCTCCAACAAGCTGATCCCTGGCGCTATCCCCGCCGTCGACTGCGCCGTTTTCTTCCCCTATGCACCCACTGCCGTCATCCTCGGCTTTGTTGCCTCCTTCATCGGCGGTGTTGTCGGTATGTTCATCGTGGGCGCTACCCTGGGCATCTTCATCATCCCGGGCATGGTTCCCCACTTCTTCTGCGGTGCTACCGCAGGCATCTACGGCAATGCTACCGGCGGTCGCAAGGGCGCAGCTCTCGGCGCTTTCGTCAACGGCCTGCTCATCACCTTTGCCCCGGCCCTGCTCCTGCCCGTTCTTGACGTCTTTGGCTTCAAGAACACTACGTTCGGCGACTTCGATTTCTCCGTCATTGGTATTACGCTTGGCCGCGCTGCCGAGGCCTTCGGTACCACCGGTGTCTACGCGATTCTCGCTGTCCTTCTGATCGTCGCTTTCATCCCCAACTTCATCCACACTAAGGGTGCTGTGATTAACCACGTTGAGGAAGAGTAGTCCAGACGTACGTTAGGCCCTATTCGGGCGGAGCTCCGATAACCGGCTCCTACACGGAAGCGGTGACGTCTCAAATGAGGCGTCACCGCTTTTGTTTTGGAGTGGTTGTGAAAACGTACCGGTGAAGCGCTGCCTTCGCGCCGCGAACGGAATCAACGGCGATGATCAGCAAAAACGTTTTGCCGCTGGGGTGTCGATATAAAAATGGTAAAACTGCAAAACCGTTCGCCGAGAAGATAAAAAACCGCAGTTCACGCCTTGATAAACGTAGGTAAAGTGTTTAGCAGCTCAACGCCCATATGCAAACGAAAGGAATCAGGCAGATGGCAATTAAGGTGTTCGCTGACGGTGCAAACCTCGAGGGCATGCTCGACATGTACGAGAACGGCAACGTTCAGGGTTTCACGACCAACCCGTCCCTTATGAAGAAGGGCGGCGTGACGGATTACCGCGCGTTTGCCAAGGAGGTCCTGGCCCACATCACCGATGTGTCGGTGTCGTTTGAGGTCTTTGCCGACGACGTCGAGACCATGGAGGTCGAGGCCCGCGAGATCGCTACCTGGGCCGAGAACGTCTACGTCAAGATTCCGTGCGTGACCACCAAGGGCGAGTCCACCGCCGAGCTGGTGCGCAAGCTTTCCGCCGACGGCATCAAGGTCAACGTCACCACCATCTTTACGCCTGCGCAGGTCGACGAGATGGTCGAGGCCGTTGACGCCGAGACGCCGTCCATCATCTCGCTCTTTGCCGGCCGTATCGCCGATACCGGCGTCGATCCCATTCCGTTTATGACGGAGTCGGTCAAGAAGGCCGCCGCCAAGCCCAACTGCGAGGTCCTGTGGGCGTCCACGCGTGAGCTTATCAACATTTACCAGGCAGAGGCCTGCGGTTGCCAGATCATCACGGTTCCCAACAGCATTCTGGCCAAGCGCAAGAACATCGGCCGTGACCCGTACGAGGTTTCGCTCGATACCGTGCGCGGCTTTGCCAAGGATATCGCCTCGCTCGGCTTCCATATCCTGCCGTAAGCAAGGGTACCCCCTCTCGCGACGTGCAAAATCGCGAATATTCAGCATGGTAAAGACTTTTATCAGCCTTTATCAGTTTTTATCAGTTGGTTGAAGCACGGAACGGCCCCCGTTTTGGCTCTAAAAACGCCAAAACGGGGGCCGTTTTGCTTTTATGGCTCTCCGAGGTGCCGCGGGGCTATCGGGAGATGCTGAATATTCGCGATTTTGCACGTCGCGAGAGGGGGTACCTCTGCTTTGGCGGTTTACTTTCCCTGCACCATGGTGAGCGAGATCTTTTTGCGGTCGCGATCGACCTTCTCGACCCACACCTTGACCGTGTCGCCGACGCGCACGACGTCGCTCGGGTGTTTGACAAAGCGGTTGGCCAGCTTGGAGATGTGCACGAGGCCGTCCTGGTGCACGCCCACGTCGACGAAGGCGCCAAAGTCGACGACGTTGCGTACCGTGCCCTTGAGCTCCATGCCGGGTTCCAGGTCGTCGATGGAAAGCGCCGAGCGGCTAAAGACCACCTCGGGCGCATCGTCGCGCGGGTCGCGACCGGGCTTCTTGAGCTCGTTGACAATGTCGATGAGCGTGAGGGCGCCGCAATCCAGGTCGCTTGCCAGCGTCGATATGCTTCCCAGGCGGCGCTCGATATCGGGCACGCCGCCGCGGCTGAGCTCACTGGCCGCCACGCCGGCGCGTTCCAAGACGGATGTGGCCACCTCGTAGCTCTCGGGGTGGACGCTTGTCGCGTCGAGCGGGTTCTTGCCGCCGCTGATGCGCAGAAAGCCCGCGGCGTTGAGGTATGCCTTGGGTCCCAGCTTGGGGACCTTCTTGAGCTGGCGGCGATCGGTAAAGGCGCCGTTTTCCTCGCGGTAGGCCACGATGTTCTTGGCCACGTTCGGCGTGATGCCCGATACGTATCCCAGCAGGCTCGCGCTCGCGGTGTTGACGTCGACGCCCACGCGGTTGACGACACCCTCCACCACGTGGCCCAGGGTGCGCGAGAGCTCGGCCTGGTCAAGGTCGTGCTGGTACTGGCCCACGCCGATGGACTGGGGCGGAATCTTGACGAGCTCTGCCAACGGGTCCTGCAGGCGGCGGCCCAGGCTCATGGCGCCACGCACGGTGACGTCCAAATCGGGATATTCCTGGCTGGCGAGCTCGGAAGCGGAGTACACCGACGCGCCAGCTTCGTTGACAATGGTGTAGCGAAGGCTGGGCGCCTGCTCGGCAATGAACTCCGAGACGACTTCCTCGGTCTCGCGGCTGGCGGTGCCGTTGCCGATGACGATGGTGTTGACGCCGTCTTTCTTGACGAGGCGGGCGAGCTCACGCTTGGTGCCGGCGACGTCGTGGCGCGGCTTGGTGGGATAGACCACGCCGTGGTCGAGCAGCTTGCCGGTCTCGTCCATGACGGCGACCTTGCAGCCGGTGCGGTAGCCCGGATCGAGCGCGAGCACGCGGGCGCCGCGCACGGGGCGCGCCGAGAGCAAGCCCTCGAGATTCTTGGCAAAGACGTTGATGGCCTCGGTTTGGGCGCGAACGGTAAGTTTGGCACGGGCCTCGCGCTCCAGCGAGGGGGCCATGAGGCGCTTGTAGCCGTCGGCGATGGCGGCGTCAAAGACGGGCGCGAAGACGCCCTGGCGTCGAGGCCAACGGCTGCCGAGGCGTGCCGTGGCGGCGGCGCCGTCGACGTTCACGCGCACGCGGAGCTTGCCCTCGCGCTCACCGCGGTCGATAGCCAGCACGCGGTGGTTGGGTATACGGTGCAGCGGCTCATCATAGTTGTAGTAGGGCTCGTAGGGGGTCTTCTCGGTGGGGTCGGTGGCCTCGACGACGATGTCGGCGGTGTTTTGCGTAAAGGCGCGCAGGTCGGCGACGTTCTCGGGGTCCTCGGCTACCGTCTCGGCCACGATGTCCGCCGCGCCGGCGAGCGCCTTTTCGGGCGTGTCGAAGCCGGCATTCTCGTTGACGTATGCCGCGGCGGCGTCGAGCGCGCTGCCCTTGGCCGATGCCTGCATGATGATCATGTTGGCGAGCGGCTCTAGGCCGGCCTCGCGGGCCTTCTGCGCGCGGGTCATGCGCTTTTTGCGGTAGGGCTTGTAGAGGTCCTCGACACGTTGGAGCTGCGTGGCCTCGCGAATCTGCCGCTCGAGCTCGGGCGTGAGTTTGCCTTGGGCATCGATGAGCAGTATGACGTCCTCTTTGCGCTGCTCAAGATTGCGCAGGTATGACAGGCGCTCGTCGAGGGCGCGCAGGGCGACGTCATCCATGCCGCCCGTGGCCTCCTTGCGGTAGCGCGAGATAAAGGGGATGGTGTTGCCCTCGTCGATGAGCTTGACGGCCGCTTCGACGTTGGCGGCCTTAAGGTTGAGCTCGCGGGCGAGCTGGGCGATAAGATCCATGGGACTCCTTGCGTTTAAGGTGCGTTTGCAGCACGGGGCTACCAAGGATACCACCCGTCCCAAAAGACTGTTTTGGGGCGAACGAATCAAGCCGAGGTGCAAAATAGCCCCCGCCCCAGAAAAATCGTCGGCAACGTAGCAAAATACCCCGCGGGCAGGAGGCTGCTCGCGGGGCAAAGAAGAGGGGCTTATTTGTGGCAGACCGAGGGGCCCGGCATGGGGTTTCTGCCGCGGCCGCTCTCAAGGCATTACAGCTCGACGAGCTGGCCGGTCTCGGCGGCCTCCTTGATGGCGTTGAGAAGCGTGAGCGTCTTGACGTTATCGGCGGGGGTCACGACGGGCTCAACTTCGCGGCGGACGACCTTCACAAAGTGCTTGAGCTGCATCTTGTGCGGCAGCGCCGGGTCGACGGCCGGAATCTCCATCTGCAGCGGCTTGTGCCAGTTGGAGGCGCCGTCGTAGGAGAACTGGTGCAGGCGGGGCAGCGACAGGGCGCCCAAGGTACCGCCGATAAAGTAGGCGTCGGCGTCGAAGGGGCGGTACTGCGGATCCTCGCGAGCGGTTGCCTCCCAGTTCCAGGGGCTGGCGGTGGCGTCGGAGATGGTCATGCTTGCGAGCGCGCCATCGGCAAAACGGACGTTGACCACGGCGGAGTCTTCGGTCTCAAAACCGCGGGCGGCGCTGGACTGCATGCCCTGGACGGCAACGGGCTCGCCCAGCAGGTAGCGGAGCAGGTCGACGTCGTGCACCAGGTTGACCAGGATCGGGCCGGCACCCTTCTTGCGACGCCACTCGACATCGAAGTACTCGTCATTCTTATAGATCATGTAGTGGAAGCTCGACACGGTGAGCTTGCCCAACTCTCCGGACTCGATGATCTCCTTGGCCTTGTTGACGAAGGGATTGTGGCGACGGTGCTGACCCACGAGCACGGGCACGCCGGCGGTCTCGGCCTCGGCGGCGAAGGCCTGGGCATCCTCGAGGTCGTTGGAGATCGGCTTTTCGACCAGCGGCACGATGTTGCGCTTCACAGCCTCGCGGGCAACGCCCAGGTGCAGGTCGTTGGGCGTGGCGATGATGACGGCCTCGGGCTTGATCTCGTCCATCATCTGGGCGGGATCGGTGAAGAACGGCACGCCGGCGGCCTCGGCCGTGGCGCGGGCACCCTCAAAGGCATCGGCGATAGCGACGAGCTCGGCCTCGGGCTCCTCGGTGACGAAGCGGATGTGGTTGCGGCCCATGGCGCCGGCGCCGATAACGGCAATGCGGACGGGGTTGAGCTCAGACATTTCGACTCCTTAATACTGGTGACCGGTGAATGCGACAAAGGGGCTGTCCCTTTGTCGCATCGGTAGAACTAGGCGGACTTCTTCTTGCTGTCGGAGACCATCATGTAGACGGTGAGTACGACGGCGATGGCGGCGATCACAATGGCGCCGTAGAAGGACTGCTGGTAGGCGGCGCTGCCGGCCTCGGCGTGATACAGCACGGCGGTGATGGGCTGGCTGATCCAGGTGGAGGCGGCGTAACCCAAAAACATGATGCCGTAGTTGACGCCGATGTTGCTGGTGCCAAAGGCGCCACCGGTGAGCGGCGGGTAGATGACGAGCAGGGCGCCAAAGCTAAAGCCGAGCAGGGCGAGCGCCACAAAGAACATGCTCTGCGTAAAGCTCATCGACATGATGACGAGCGCGACGATGGTGACGACAAGGCTGATGAGCAGCGACTTGTAGGCACCGAGCTTGTCGATGATCTGACCAAAGGACAGACGGCCGACCAGGTTGGCGCAGGTGTTGACGGAGACCACCACACCGCCGAGGGCGACGGCCGCGGCGCTCGTGGGGTCGGCGAAGAGCTGGACGGCGGCGATGGAGGCAACCTTGCCCACGAGCAGGGTGCCCGCGGTGGCGGCAAAGGCGAAGGTGACGATGAGGACCCAGAAGCGCGGGGTCTTGACCATCTCGCCCGGGGTGAGGTCGCCGAAGGTGCCGGCGTGCGCGCCACCCTTGGGGGCCTCGAAGCCCTTGGGCAGCCAGCCGGCCTCGGGGGCCTTCAGGAACAGGGCGGAGGCGGCGATCGTCACAAAGAAGATGACGCCGAGTGCCTTGAGGGCGCCAAAGATGCCCAGGCTCGGGATGAGCAGCGAGGCGAGCACCGGGGACAACACGGCGGGGCCGGCGGTCGAAGCGGCCAGGGTGATGCCGGAGGCGAGACCCTTCTTGTCGATGAACCACTTTTGGCCGGTGGTGAGCGCCGGGTTGTAGCCCAGACCGTTGCCGACGGCGGCGACAAGCGAGAACCACAGGTAGAACTGCCACGGCTCGGTGACGGTGCCGGACATGAACCAGCCCAGGCCGTAGCACACGGCGGCGGCGATCACGACGTTGCGCGGGCCGATCTTATCGGAGATGCGGCCGGCGAAGATGCCCGTCACGGCCATGATGGTCTGAAAGACCGGGAACGCCCAGGTAAGGGCGCTCGACCACTCGGGGTAGACGGCGAGCAGGTTCTTGGACACGACGGAGTACAGCGCGATGGAGCTGATGAAGAACATAGTGACGCACGCGGCGGAAAGCACGACGGCGCGACCCTTGTTGGAGTTGGTGGAAGCCATTGGACTCTTTCTAATCGATGCGGGGAGGAGCGGGCGTGTCCGCGGGGCCTCCCTGTCAGGTTGGTTTACTGGTCAGTCGGCTTTGCGACGCCGGACTCATCGGACCAAAGCTCGACACCCTTGTTCTTGAGGTAGTTGTCGGCATAGGCGCGACGGCCGCCGGGCTTGGCGGTGAGGTCGCCCATCATGTTGGAGAAGCCGCCGTCGACCTTGATGGCGTCGCCGGTGGTAAAGTCCGAGCGCTTGGACGCCAGGAACATGACGGCGTTGGCGATATCGCTGACCTCGCCGATGCGGCGCGTGGCGATCAGGCGGCTGCGGCTCTTCTCGACCTCGGGGTCGGCGTAGAAGTTGGCCGACATCGGGGTCTTGACGAAGCAGGGCTCGACGCAGTTGGAGCGCACGCCGTAGGGGCCCCACTCGGCGGCGAGCATCTTGGACATCATGTTGACGCCCGCCTTGGTGGAGCTGTACACGCCCGAGAACGTCTCGGGGGAGTGGCTGGCAACGGTCGAGATGTGCACCAGGCGACCCTGGCCGGCCTTGATCATCTCGCGACCAAAGCGCTGCGAGGTGATGAAGTAACCGGTGAGGTTGACGTTGAGCACCTGCTCCCAGTCGCTCAGCGGCAGGTCCTCCATAGCGGCAAAGCGCAGGATGCCGGCGGTGTTGACGAGGACGTCGACGCGGCCGAAGTCGGCGATGGTGGCATCGACGGCGGCCTGAACCTCGTCCTCGTTGGTGGCGTTCATTTTGTAGCCCTCGGCGTGGATGCCAAACTCGGCGGCGAGGTCGGCGGCTGCGGCCTTGACCTTTTCCTCGTTCAGATCGAGCAGGACGACGTTGGCGCCGTTGCGGGCGAACTCGCGGCAAATCTCGACGCCCATGCCGCCGAGTGCGCCGGTCACGGCGCAGACATCGCCCTCGAGCTTAAGCCAATTGCTCATAGGAACTTCCCTTCTTGTGCCTCCCGGTGGGTCGCTCCCATTAACCGACCCATGTGGTTTTCGCTGGTTATCGTATGCTTAGCGTTCGCGCAGGTGAATTGCATATTTGTTAGAATGGCGTTAATCATAGGTTTACACCGTGCGATGCAGTTTATGCTCAATTGAGCGCATGACCTGCGAAAACAACCTCCTGTGGCACCATGTGGTCACGGGCGCGAAAACGGGAGATTGACGTGTACGATCGACGACTTGAGGCTATATCGGCCGCCGCGGAGCTGGGAAGCTTCTCGCGTGCGGCGGCAAAATTGCGCGTGTCGACCCCGGCGCTCGTCAAACAGGTGTCGGGATTCGAGGCCGAGTTCGGCATCACGTTGTTCGAGCGCTCGCATTCGGGTGTTAAGGTGACGCCGGCGGGCGCTCTGCTGGTGGACGACGCGCGCTCGATCATGCGGCAGTCCGAGGACGCGCTGCGCCGAGCCCGACGCGCGGCGGGCGATGGCGGTGCCGTGCGTCTGGGTGTGTCGATGATGTGCCCGGGGCGCCAAACGCTGTCGATGTGGTCGGGCATCCACGATCTGGAACCGTCGCTGCGATTTGAGATCGTGCCGGTAAGCGATCTCTACGACGAGCGTGAGACCGTCATGCGCAGCTTGGGCCGCGAGGTCGATGTGGTGCAATCGAGTTTTTCTACCCCACGCTGGGGTGATGCCTGCCAAAAGCTCCGCATTGTCAACGTGCCGTTTTATATCGATCTGCCGCGCACGAGCCCGCTGGCGCGCAAGAATCGCATTGCGGTCGCCGACTTGGAGGGTATGCGTCTGCGCGTACTGCGCCACGGCAACGACGCCATGGACAGCCTGCGCATCGACCTGTTGGCCGACGGCGGCGTGGACGTGATCGACGTGGACAGCTTCGACTTTGCGCTCTTTAACGAGGCGGAGGAAAAGGGCGATGCGGTGCTCACCTGCGGAGCGTGGTCGGGCGTGCACCCGGCCTTTGTGGGCGTACCGTTCCTATGCGGCCGCGAGGTGCCGGTCTATTTGCACTACCCGTTCGAGCCCACCCTCCAAGTGCAAAAATTCGTCAACGCCATGGCCCAACTCCTCAACTAGCTCATTTGGGACGGGGCTTTTTTAGCTACTTACAAAGCGAGGCCCTGGCCAAACGGCCAGGGCCTCACAAACTTTTATTCCGTTCTAAATGACGGGCTGATCGCGCGCAGGAGGGCGCCCCGGGGACGGGCGGGGTATTTCCTCCGCGCGCAGTTTCGCAGCGCAGCGAGAATGTTTGAGCACGGAGGAATTATCCCGCCCGTCCCCGGGGCGCCCTCCGTCAGTAATCGGCCCTACTCCAGCTCAAACGCACCCGTGTACAGCTGGTAGTAATACCCGCGCTTGGCGATCAGCTCGTCGTGGTTGCCGCGCTCGATGATGCGGCCGTGGTCCAGGCAGATGATCGCGTCGGAGTTGCGCACGGTGGAAAGGCGGTGCGCGATGACAAACGTCGTGCGGCCCTCCATGAGCTTATCCATGCCCGCCTGCACGATGGCTTCGGTGCGGGTGTCGATGGAGCTCGTGGCCTCGTCCAGAATCATTGCCGGCGGATCGGCGACGGCGGCGCGCGCGATCGAAATCAGCTGGCGCTGGCCCTGCGACAGCTGGGCGCCGTTGCCGGTGAGCATGGTGTCGTAGCCGTCGGGCAGGCGGGTGATAAAGTCGTCCGCGCCCGCGAGCTTTGCCGCCGCGATGCACTCCTCGTCGGTGGCGTCCAGGTTGCCGTAGCGGATGTTATCCATCACGGTGCCGGTGAACAGGTTCACGTCCTGCAGCACGACGCCCAGCGAGCGACGCAGGTCGGACTTACGAATCTTATTGACGTTGATGCCGTCGTAGCGGATCTTGCCGTCGGCGATGTCATAGAAGCGGTTGATGAGGTTGGTAATGGTCGTCTTACCGGCACCGGTGGCACCGACAAACGCGACCTTCTGGCCCGGCTTGGCGTATACGGACACGCCGTGCAACACCTCGTGGTCGGGCGTATAGCCAAAGTCGACGTTGTCCATGACCAGGTCGCCGCGCAGCGGCACGTACTCGATCTCGCCGGTTGCGCGGTGCGGATGTTTCCATGCCCACATGCCGGTGTGGTGGTCGGCCTCCTCGAACTGCCAGGTCTCGGGGTTCACCTGCGCGTTGACGAGCGTCACGTAGCCTTCGTCGGCTTCGGGCTTCTCGTCGATGAGCTCAAAGATGCGGTCGGCGCCGGCGAGGCCCATGACCACGGCGTTGATCTGCTGCGAGATCTGGCCGATCTGTCCGCAGAACTGCTTGGTCATGTTGAGGAACGGCACCACGACGGCGATCGACAGCGCCATGCCCGAGATGCTCAGGTTGGGTACGCCCAGCGCCAGGAAAATGCCGCCGGCCAGTGCGACCAGCACGTAGAGCAGGTTGCCCAGGTTCATAAGGATGGGCATGAGGATGTTGGCGTACATGTTGGCCTTCTGCGAGACCTCGAAGAGCTTTTCGTTGCGCTCGTCAAAATCGGCCTCGGCGGCAGACTCGTGGCAGAATGCCTTGACGACCTTCTGGCCGTTCATGACTTCCTCGATATGGCCCTCGACCACGCCGAGTTCGGTCTGCTGCGCAATGAAGAAGCGCGCGGAGCTGGAGCCGAGCAGCTTGGTCATAAAGGTCATAAAGGCGACGCCGGCCACAATGACCAGGCACATCCACACGCTGTAGTACAGCATGATAAAGAACACCGTGACGATGACGATGGTCGTCATGAGCAGGTTGGGCAGCGACTGGCTGATCATCTGGCGCAGCGTGTCGATGTCGTTGGTGTAGTGGCTCATGATGTCGCCGCGCTGATGCGTGTCGAAGTAGCGGATCGGCAGGTCCTGCATGCGGTTGAACATCTTCTCGCGCAGCTTCTCGAGCGAGCCCTGCGTGACGATGGCCATGGCGCGGTTCCAGAACAGCGAGGAAAGGATGCCGACGCCGTAGATGCAGGCGAGGGTGGTCACGAGCTGTGCGATCTTGGGCTGCGCGGCTTCCCAATCGCCCGACTGCCACGATTCGCTAATAATCTGCAGGGCGCTCTGAAGGAAGGTCGCGCCGATGGAGTTGATGATGGCGCAGAGCACCACGCCGACGACGACGAGGGGCAAAAGCACGGGGTAGAAGCCAAAGAGCGTCTTGATGAGGCGCGACATGGTGCCGCCCTTGCGGTTGAGCGCGCGCTCGGCGGTCGTTGCCTTACTCATGTGCCTCGCCTCCTTCCTGGGTCTGAGCTTGCGTTACGGATGCCTCGGTGTCGGCCTCGACAGCCCCTTCGCCCTCGGCAGACATTTTGTTTTGCGAGGTGAAGGTCTCGCGGTAGATCTCGCTCGTCTTAAGCAGCTCGTCGTGGTTACCGATCTGCGCGATGCGGCCGCCCTCCATGACGATGATGCGGTCTGCATCCTGCACGGAGCTGATGCGCTGGGCGATGATGAGCTTGGTCGTGTTGGGCAGATAGCTTGCCAGTCCTGCGCGAATCTTGGCGTCGGTCTTGGTATCGACGGCGCTGGTGGAGTCGTCCAGAATCAAGATCTTGGGGCGACGCAGCAGGGCACGCGCAATGCACAGGCGCTGCTTCTGACCGCCGGAAACATTGGAGCCGCCCTGTTCGATCCAGGTGTCATAGCCCTTGGGGAAACCGTCGACAAACTCATCGGCGCAGGCCAGATGCGCCGCCTCGCGGACTTCCTCGTTGGTGGCATTCGGGTCGCCCCAGCGCAGGTTCTCGGCGATGGTGCCGCTAAACAGCACGTTTTTCTGCAGCACCATGGCGACCTGGTGGCGCAGTGCGTCCAGGTCGTAGTCGCGCACGTCCATGCCGCCCACGCGTACAGTGCCTTCGGTTGCGTCGTACAGGCGGGCGATGAGGTTAACGAGTGTGGACTTGGCCGAGCCGGTACCGCCGATGATGCCGATGGTCTCGCCGCTCTTAATGTGCAGGTCGATATCGTCGAGCGCCTGGCGCTTCGCGTGCGCGGAATACTTAAAGCTCACGTGGTCAAAGTCTATGGAACCGTCGGCAACCTCGAGCACGGGCTCGGCGGGATTGGCGATCGTGGGCTTGGCGGCCAGCACCTCGGCAATGCGGTGTGCCGATTCGTCGGCCATGGTCACCATGACAAAGATCATCGACAGCTGCATCAGGCTCATGAGGATCTGGAAACCATAGGTAAAGATCGAGGAGAGCTGGCCCACGTCGAACAGCGTGCCCTGGCTCGTGATGATGAGCTTGGAGCCCAGGTAGATGATGACAACAAACGCGCCGTTGACGCAGATGTTCATCATGGGGTTGTTAAAGGCCAGCAGCTTTTCGGCGCGGGTGAAGTCCATCTGGACGTCGCGTGCGGCGGTCGCGAACTTCTCCTTCTCAAAGTCTTCGCGCACGTAGCTCTTGACCACGCGCATGCCGGTGACGTTCTCCTCGACGGACTCGTTAAGGGCGTCGTACTTGTGGAACACGCGCGAGAAGATGGGGCGCACCTTAAAGATGATAAAGAACAGTCCAAAGCCCAGCAGCGGAATGATGACCAGGTAGACCATGGCGACGCTGCCGCCCATGATAAATGCCATGGTAAAGGCGAAGATCAATACCAGCGGCGCGCGCACGGCGATACGGATGATCATCATAAAGGCCTGCTGCACGTTGTTGATATCGGTGGTCAGGCGCGTGACGAGCGAGGAGCTCGAGAACTCATCGATGTTGGCAAAGCTGAACGTCTGGATCTTGTAGAACAGGTCGTGACGCAGGTTCTTGGCGAAGCCGCAGCTCGCATGGCTGCAGGTGACGCCGGCCGCGGCGCCAAAAGCAAGCGACGTCAGCGCGATGAGCACCAAAAAGCCCGCGGTGGGAAGCATCTCGGCTACGGTGGTGCCATCTTTGATGGCGTCGATCAGGTTGGCGGTGATAAATGGAATCAGCATCTCGCAGAGCACCTCGCCAAGCACGAGCAACGGCGTGGCAACGGTGACTTTTATATAGTCGCGGATGCTGCCCATGAGGGTTTTAATCATCCAGTTCCTCCCAGGTTACACGGATTTTCTCGAGCATTTCGGCGAGCTGCTCGCGCTCGTCGTGGGTGAGGGCACCAAAGGCCTGCTCTCTAAAGCGAATGCGGGCTGCCTGGTCGATGCGGGCGTTTTCCCGGCCGGTTTCGGTCAGGCGAATGGTGAGCTGCCGTCGATCCTTGGGGTTACGGCTGCGCTCGATGAGGCCGTTGAGCTCGAGCTTGGACAGGATCTCGGAAAGCGACCCCGGCTTGAGGTCAAAGTGCATGCCGAGTTCTTGCTGCGACATCTCGCCGCCGGGTTGCTTGGCCAGCAGGCAGATGATGGGCGCCTTGCCGGACACGCCTCCGCCATGAAAATGCATGTAATGGCCGCAAAAGCCCAGGCCATTGAGGATGCGTTTGGCAAGCTTGTCTTCTGAGCTAACCGCTTCGGGTGCATCCGCCGGCTGTGACGGGTCGCCGCCGGGCTCGTGCGAACAAAGGTTAAGAGGTTCATCGCACATGAATTAGTTTTGCTCCTTTCTTTAGTTAGGTAGTGGAATTGTTTTGTGCCTAACCAATCTAGGAGCATGAGAAATGAATGTCAAGGTACCAAACTAGTGGTTACGCGGTTTTACCAAACCGCGTAGCTGCTCGACGCTGCAAACGGCCCCAAGTGGCAATCTGACGTTCAATTTCAAGGGCGCGACCAGAGGGTCAGCGCCCTTTCATTTCACGTCACCTTGCTCGCTTGGGGCCGTTTTCGCTCATATGACCCAATCCGCTGTCAAGAGCCACAATGGCCCCGCCGACCGCTTGCAATCGGTCGGCGGGGCCTGCCGTTGAACCCGTCCCGGTCCGCCCCCGGCATGTCGTCGACGCCTT